>DATJYD010000567.1:0-2268 GCA_035499755.1 Fimbriimonadaceae bacterium | reverse complement strand
GAACGAGTGACTGATCGCATCTCCAGCGTCTGCACGCAAGGCTGCGGAGCATTTTTCTTGACTTTCTTGCCCTTCGGAACTTCAACGCCGGGCTTGTATTGTGAGCGGCAAGAAAGTCGAAAAAGCGTAGGCCTTGCGTGCAGACGCTGGAGATGCTTGGAGACCGGCGTTCTTGGGTCTGGGGAAAGACGGCGGTTGGGGTCAGGCGTCCACCTAACATATTGGCGGCAACCTGCAAGGAGACACCCTCCTAGCGGCAATACGGTTTAGTTTGGTCCGCCGGCCGTCGGATCGGCTCCGACTCCGAGGCGGTGGATCTCGGTGGATTCGGTGGTTCGGTCTCCTTAAGTAAGCAGCATTGTCCCTAGCGGGCGCGGACGCACCGGCGGTTGCCAACCCCGGAGCCGAGCCTGGGACCGCTCCAACTAAAGCCGTACCGGTCTACCGGATTCCAGCGATGCAACGATCGCCCGCATCACGTCGATGCTGACAAGACCCTCGGCGAGGTCCGGGGAGTTCGGCTCGCCGCTTATCAGCTTGCTCGCGAAATAGTCGGCGTAGTTGCAGAACTCCCCGTAGTGCATCCCCTTCAGCTCGTGCCGGTAGTAGTAGCCGGACATCGCGTGGTGAAAATCCTCCTCGATCTCAACTCCCTGCTCGTCAAGGCGGGTGAAGCGCAGATCGGGATAGCGGGCCAGCGAGGAACCCTCCGAGCCCATGAGGAAGCACTCGATGAGGGCTCTCGCCTTGGGAAGCTCATGGAATCCGTAATTGCCGAGCACACGCCCGATCTTGCCCTCCTCGGAAACGAGATTGGCGCTGATCGCATCCGGCGTTTTAAGGCCATAGCGCCGGCCGAGGGCGGTCGTCGTGCCGATCGCGTGAACCTCGCGTATCGGTCCGAGATACCAGCGCACAAGGTCGACCGGATGGCTGAGGCCCAGGTACGCCCAGTGAGTGTCGGTCACGCTCCAGGGCGACTTTTCGTAATACCAATCCATCCGGTGGTTGTAGTGGGCGTCGACGACCTCGACCTCTCCGATCCGCCCCCTCTCGAACTCCTCTCGCTGGCGCTGGAATGGCTCATAGAAGCGCGTGCTCTGGCCCACCTGAAGCCTTGTGCCGGTCTCCTGGGCGGCTGTCTTGAGCCGCTCCGCCTCGGCCGGGTCGTTGATGAGGGGCTTTGTGCAGATGACGTGCTTGCCCGCCCGAAACGCCCGCTCGATATGTTCGGCATGGAAAGCGTCGGGCGTATAGATGGCGACGATCTCGATGTCGGCGCGGGCGAGCATCTCATCGTAGTCGGCGTATACGTCGATCGTCGGCGCCGCCTCCTTGGCCAGCCGCCTCTTTTCCTCCGAGGTGTCGCAGCCGGCGACGGCCCTGCACATTCCGCTCGCGCGCAGTGCCACCAACATCGTGTGCCCCTCGTGGAGTCCGATCACGCCGACGCCGAGCTTTTCGCTATCGGGCAATTGACCATAGGATCGCCTCTCGCTCACGGTCGGCTTTCCGGTCGGCAGGTAATCGGGGTGCATCCGTCCGGTTTTACCAGCTTGTCCGGCGGTTTCCACGCTCCCGAGAACCCGGCCGGTACACTTGACCCTTCGTGACCGAGTTCGACGTCATCGTGGTGGGGGCTGGGCATGCCGGAATCGAGGCGGCCCTCGCTTCCGCGCGCATGGGCCTGAGAACGGCCTGCGTTACGATGCGCCTGGATCGCATTGGCCACATGCCCTGCAACTGCTCGATCGGAGGCCCGGCGAAGGGCCACATAGCCCGCGAGATCGACGCCCTCGGTGGCCAAATGGGCGTGACCACCGATTACGCGCTGACCCACATCCGCCGGGTTGGGACGAGCAAGGGGCCGGCCGTGCAAACGGTGCGGGCTCATGCCTGCAAGACCCTCTACCCGAAGCTCATGCGCGAGGTGATGGAGCGCCAACCCAACCTGACTCTCATCGAGGGGACCGTGGAGGGCGTTCGGCGCTCGGCGTCCCGCGTTGAAGGTGTCGAGCTAGCTGGGATCGCCGGCATCTTGCCGGCGCGGTCGATCGTTCTGACCACCGGTACCTTCCTGAACGGCTTGTGTCACGAAGGCATGAAGAAGACGGTCGCGGCCCGGCATGGTGATCAGGCGTCCATGGGACTCTCCGGCTTCCTCCGGGAGATCGGGATCAACCTCCGGCGCTTCAAGACGGGGACGACTCCGCGCATCCGCAAAGCGAGCATCGACTTCTCCCGGACTCCGCCTCTCGAAAGCGAGCC
>DATJYD010000566.1:0-3011 GCA_035499755.1 Fimbriimonadaceae bacterium | reverse complement strand
TGGGACAAGACGGGCGGCGGCTTCGCGGCGGGAGACATCGGCGAAGTACATACGATCACCGGCAAAGAGAGCCCCGGCGTGGCCTGCTCCTACGACGCCTTCTTCAATGTCGCCCACGGGATCAAGGGCTACTGGGCGCCGGTGCTCATCACCCACGAGATGGTCAATCTGTTTACGGGGCAGATCGTGAGCGGCGGATGGCCCCGGGACTGGTGGGCGGACGACCGCAGCCCCTTCCCTTACGTCACCTCGGTGGAGATCGAGCTCGGCCTTTGGCCGCAGGTCGGCGTCGACCATCTCGAGGAGGGCGCGAGCGATCCCCAGATTCAGATGTTCCTGCACCTGAAGGATCAGTACGGCTGGCAGATGTTCCGGCGCGCCTTTCAGATGGCGATCGGCGACGGGATCCAGTGGGACCGGTTCGGCGGCAATCCCTCGGCCCTGCGCACGAACTATGTTGCGGCTTATCTGGAAATGGGCGCGGGCGAGAGTCTGAAGTCGATGATGGATGGGCCGGTGCCGAACTACGACCATTCGGTGGTCGCCCAGATCATCGCGGCGCGGAAGCGCTGGCAGGCCCATCGCCCGGGCAACGAAGCTTACAAGGCCGCCGGCGACGCCTATCTGTCTGGGAAGTACGCCGACGTCAAGTAGCCTCCGGGAGCGCGCAGGGCAAGCCCTGCCGCTACTTGCCCGTAGAGCGCTTGATCACCGCTTCCTCGAACGGAAGCAGCCCCATCGAAACATCGATGGGATACTCGCTGGCCGTCTTTAGAAGAATCACCCGGTGTCGCCTGGCAAAGGCCTTGCCGTCTGCCTCGCGAAAACTCCAGAACCTTGGTTTGCGAACTCGGAGATCTGATCGTCAAGGCGATGTGTGCCGGTGGCTTGCAGGAGCATGAGCTGGAAGCTCATGCCACTCACCGGCTGGAAGCCGGTGCCACGACTGGCGGCTCGGTTAGGTGGCCGCCGTGGTAGATGTCGTGAGCCATGATCCGCCAGATCGTCCACTGGCGTGAGACCGCATAGACCTTGCCCTGGTAGGGATGGTTGTACGTGATCGCGAGGTCGTCGACGGTCCATTGGGACAGCGTCGTCTCGATCATCCGCCAGGTGTCGTCCAGCCACGCGCAAATCTCGCCGGCTTCGCTAGGCGCGGCGGATCGGGATTCGATCTTCGCCTGCAGTTCGGCGCTGCCGGGGGCAGACATCCGCCGGAACCAGTCGACCCGGCCGTCGGCGATGTGGAGGGCGATCTCTCCGACCGACCTCATCTCCGCGGCTGCGCGAAAGGCAAGCTGTTCCCGGTTCAGCGGGGCGATCGCGGAAACGAGGCTCCGGTTGAAGCCTTCCCAGCCTTCAAACACCGAGGCGAGCTTGTGAGCCATGGCTCATTTTGATTTCGAGCGAGCCAAGCGAGAGATCCACTTTCGCAGTTCTCTGTCCGCGCGTTGCAATTTGCGGAAAAAGTGTTGGGCGTTGGGGCGTTGGGTGTTGCGGGTGGGCGCGCCGCCCAGTTTGAACAGGGCGGTCATCTTGCCTCCAGAGCCGCCAGGTGCTTGTACAGCAGCTTTCGGCTGATCCGTCTGGCGGTTCGGACCGCTAGCCACAGAACCCAACCGATCCACGTCATCCCCATCGCCATCCCGGTGAGCGCGAAGATCCGGATTCCCGCGATGTGAAAGTCGAGAGCCACCTGGGTCGACAAGGGCTGGTTGCGAATCCACTGTGCCTGGGCGATCTGGAGCCGATCGAAGTCGACATCCCGCCCGGACAGGGCAATCTCGGACTTTGCCGCAGAGATGCCGGAGCCGTAGGGCGTGTCCGTCCAGGCCTTGACCGCCTCTCCCCAATCGTCGAGACGCAGCGAAGGATTCAGTTCGCCCAGCGGCACTCCGATCGTGATCTCTCTGAGTCCTTCGGGGGTTAGGAAGCGCCCACCCGGCGCGAGACGGGCCGGAACGGCGGAAGGAGATCCTGCGCGCGTAAAGACCTTCTCGCCTTGCTGGAACTGAGCAACCAGTTCTCCTTCCCGAACGATGTCCGAACGAAGCTGCGCGATGTGCCGATCGATTTGACCCTTGCTCACCGGCTCGTACCATGAACCCGGCACACCGACCGGGCAGCAGGTCGCGGCATACCACGCGAGGCTCACCACGGTGAGGAGGGACGCGGATGCCACGAACTGGCCGAAGAGAGGGCGGCGGGCGCGATATCCGAACCAGGCGAAGATCGCGGCGCAAAGGAGAAGGAAGAGGGTAGCCACATTGATTCCCGACGCCAGGAACCGGTGGCCGGCGATGACGAAACCATCGGGATCTCCCGTCCCCAGCTTGGACGCGAACAGCCGAAACCAAAGGATGCCGCTCATGAAGAGGCAGTACGCGGGCAAGAAGAAAAGGGTCGGCCAGAGAAACCGGCGCTTCGATCCGGCTTGCTCATAGGTAGCGGCGAGTTGCCGGGCCATGCGCTTCGGATCGCCGAACTGGCGGAGGACGGCCCGAACTTCCTGGGCCGTTTCGGGCGCCACCGCGCCCACCGACTCGGCCAGGTGCTCGCGAGTCTCCGCGAGCACGGATTCGCGCCTGGACTTCTCGACGCCGCGCACAGTGAGTTCACGGCTGAGATCGGACAGATACTCGTCGACGAGATAGGACTCAACGGTCTCACGCATGGCTTGCTCCTCCCGCGCCGATCACGGCCACGAAGCTCGCCGCGTAGCGCTCCCATTCCTTTCTTAACTCGATCAGCCGGGCCTGGCCGGATTTGGTCAGGGAATAGACCTTCCTGGCCGGCTTGCCGACCTGCTGTTGCCACTCGGCGATCACGAGCCCTTCCGACTCGAGACGATGGAGAGTCGGATAGATCTGGTTGTCGCCCATCTTCAGCGCTTCCTGACTTTTCGCCCGGATCTCCAGGGAGATGCGATAGCCGTGCAAGGGCCCTTCCCACAGGGCGCCCAGCACCAGCGCTTCCAACTCGGGTTTATATCCCATGCGATGATTATACAT
>DATJYD010000565.1:0-3989 GCA_035499755.1 Fimbriimonadaceae bacterium | reverse complement strand
TTCAACCCCAACGTTCAGACCCCGGGGCCCTCGTCCCACACCAAGCCATGCCCTGGGGTCCCGAGCCGCGCGGAGCTGTTTCAACCCCAACGTTCAGACCCCGGGGCCCTCGCCCCACCCTTGGAGATGAGGCGAATGGTCGCGACGGCTTACGACAGTAGCTGGGAGCGCCGGCGTCCCGCCGGCAGCACGGGCTGAAAGCCCGTGCTTTCCTGAAGCTGAGACGAGCCCCAGCGGCATCTCGCCCACGAATACCACCGGCCCAGCAACCACACGGCTTTATCCACCTGCGACGTCTCCGGAGCGGTGGATCTCGGTGGATTCGGCGGTTGGCATCCCTTAACCGGGCGGCAGCGCCAGTTCAGTTCCTCGACCCAGAAACGCAGAAGGATACTAAGCTCTTTAGTCTCTGCGTCTCCGCGTCTCTGAATTGAAAACGCGCGTCTCTGCGTTAAAAATCCCTTTGAAGGAAGAGCTCAGCGACCCGCACGGATCAGCACGAACTGGTTTCCCGAATAGACGACCGTGCCGAACGAGTCGAGGTTGGCGACGGAGTCGCCGTAGGCTTCGGGGGAAGGCGCGACGAGGTAGTCGGGCCCAATACGGTCGAGAAGCTCCTGTCGCCGGGCGGCGGAAGTCTGAGGCAGGAAGACCTCGGTCGCCTCCGTCCGTCGCCGGTTGTAGTTGGGAGTCTCGCTCCAATGGCCGGCATAAGTGTAAACCCCGGCCAGCCCGGAAACGATCGCGTTCAGATCCGGGACGACCGGCGTGCCGAACTCGTCAGGGACCGGATGTCCCGATTCGTCGAGCAGGGGCGAATTCTGACCGGGCATCGCGAGGGCGACCACGCGCCGGCCGCTATCCGTCTCCTGGTTGAGAATCCGAACAATCTCCTGCTCGTCCCGGCTCAGGAAGATCGGATGGACGGTCGTGCTCGACACGTCGTGGCGGATCAGGTAGGGTTCGCGCCGAGCCAGCCAGCAGATGCTGGTCCCCGCAAAGAGCAGAGTCACCAGAACCGCGACGAGGTTACGCGAGCCCTTGTCTTGAGACTTCGTGATCTGGATGAATCCGAGCGTCGCGAGAATCGCCCAGGGCACGCTGAGGCCCATTGCAAGCTTCCGCTGAAAGAGCGCGGGGAAGTAGAGCGCGACCAATCCCATCGCCGCCCAGGAGACGATCAGGTTGAGCGCGGGCTCGTCGCCTGCCATCATCGCGAGGCTCGCGATGGCGGCCAGGGCCGCGCCGGACCATTCGAGTGGCCCAAGGAAATACTCGCCACCCGCGAACGGCGAGGCTGCAAGCAAGGCGACGATGAGGGCGGAGAGGAGAAGAACCCCCGCTCTCTGCCGCCTGAGGGAAAAGCGCAAATACAGCCCCGGCAAAGCGAGCAGGAACATCAATACATAGCCAAAGAAGACCTGGTTGAAGCTCGCCGAGTAGGTCTCCGTTGCCGCCCGCGCCTGGAAGACGCGATCGGAGTCGAGGACATGGATGAACCAGAGCGCGGGAAGAATGGCGCCCGCGCCGATGAGGACGCCGCGGCTCAGCCAGGTCCCGCCAAGATCCCGAGCCACCGCCTGCATCGCGACAAAGCCGGCCATCACGAAGGCGATCGTCAGCACATCGTAGCTGTGGATGTTCATCAGGATGGCGATCGCCAGGACGCCCCAAACGACCGGTTTCCAGCCGTTCCTGGCGTCGAGGAAGCATTGAAACGCGACGAGAATCAGGCACAGACTCACCATGAACAGGCCGTTCGTCAGCATCGACGGAAAGACGAATGCCTCCGGCTGCCAGACGTCGACGGGGAGCCGTCCCAGCATCAGCGAAGAGATCGCCGACGGGACCGGCCGCACGATGGCCTCCCCGAAGTTATGCCAAACCAGAAAGCCGACCCCGCCGCCCAGGACGACGATCGTCATCGCGAGCCGGGTTGTGAACACGGTTGCGCTGACTCGGCGCACCAACCGATAGAGAAGCGGAACGAATAGCCCGGTGAAGAAGAGCCGAGCGAGGTTGGCGGCCAGGGGAATGCCGGTCGCTTTGGCCAGAAGCCCGAGAACCCAGAAATAGAGATGGATCGTGAGGCTCGGCTGGGCGTCGGTCGTGAACCGGTTATCGAAGAAGAAATGACCGGACATCGCCTGGCGCATCCAGGCGGCGTAGACCATGTGGTCGTCCGTGTTGTAGTCGAATCCGAGATAGCTGGAACCGGCGGGAGCGGCGAGACGGGCGTAAAGGGCCGGCAGAGCCGCCAGAACCACCGCGATGATCGTTGCGACCCAGACGAATCGCCTCTCGATGTCGGCTCTGAGCTCGGGAGACGGTTCCGTGACACGAGCCGCCTTTGGCTCGGCGGGCGCGATCAGCGCTATCCGCCTTCGGGCGGCGTTTTGCCCATGCTCTTGTAGATGGCGGTCATGAAGGCGATCCACTGATTGGCGTGGGAGTTGTTGGGGTCGACCTTCACGACCTCGTGGTACAGCTTCAGCGCGGCCGGATACATGACGTTGGGCGGCTGGCCCGATTCCTCACCCGACTGCATCGTGGAATCCGCGAGGGTGTTGGTCGCTTCCACATAGGCGACCTTCGCCTTGTTGTCGGTAGGCGCCTTGTCAAACGCCTTCTTGGCCTTGTCGTAGTCGGCTTGAGCCTGCTTCAGAGGAATCGCATTGAGAGTCGGCTCCTGAGGCATCCCTCCCGACATCCCTCCAGCCTGGGGAGCCGCGCTCTGATTGGGCATTCCCGTCGCGCCTGGGCTGGCTGAAGGCTGGGAATTCACTTCCCGGTCGCCGCTGTTGCATCCGGCGATAGCCAGGGCGAAGACGGACGCGATTAGGACGAGGAGTATCTGGGCTCTCAGCACGATAGTTCGAATAATAGCCGATAGATAGGACGGTTTTGCATCCGCGAGTCGGCCGGGAAGTTTAAAGCCAGGACCGAACGCGGGCACAAAATCTCAAATCCCAAATCTCAAATCTTCGATCCACCGGCCGCTCAGCCCCCGTAGCGCCACCGCACCGAGCCATGCCCCCCACCAAGCCATGCCCTGGGGTCGCAAGCCGCGCGGGACTCTCTCAACCGCAGCGCTCAGACCCCGGGGCCGCCCACTCCACGCTCGGAGATAGCGCTAACAAGCGACCGCTTAAGACAGTAGCCACCGACCTGAGCCAACGCCCCAACGCCTCAACGCCCAAGCCCTGGTCGTGAGCTCACGAAGACGCCGACGTTCTTGCGCAGGTTACGGCAGATCGCGAACGCCTCATGGGGCATCGTGTCGTCGATCGTCGCTTCGAAAGTCCTGCGAAACGCGGCGGCAAGCTCGGACGGTAGTCTGGCGTCCCTTTCCGATGCCGGCGCGTCCCGCGAGATCTTGAGGGCTCGCCGAACCTGGAGATCGGCCCGGTCGTACGCCGAGCGGCAAGCGATCCGAGTGGCCCCGGCTCGCCGATAGGCGTCGGCGATCGCTTCCACAAGCTCCCGCTGGCCAGTTTGCGCCGGCCTCGTCTCGTCGGGAAGGCCGAAGCGCTTGCCCAACGAATAGACGATCACGATGAAGAGGAAGATCCCCTGATACCAAGCGCCGACCGCTCCCGGTCCCAGCAACTCCATCAGCCCCGGCTCCGTGTCCGAGTAAGTGGCTTCCGTGAACACAATCCGCGAGCCCTTCGGGGCGATCGTCGAGACCATCCTCATGAGCAGGCTCGCGTTCTGAGCCTGATCAATGAACCGGTTGGAGGCGATGTACCCGTCGGCGACCGTGAGAACGGTCCCCTTACCCTCGCGTGCGAGGCCCGCGAATGCACTCTGGCCTTCGGAGTTAAAGCACCACACGTCCGCCGTCGTCGCATCCGAATCGAGGGCATATTCGCGGAGCCCATCGACGTTGAGGGCCGATCCGTAAGACTCGCGCTCGCGGACAGCGAAGGACGTCCCTGGAGATCCCGTGTCCTCGACCCTGATAGGCTGGTCGAGCATATCCTCGG
>DATJYD010000564.1:0-5525 GCA_035499755.1 Fimbriimonadaceae bacterium | reverse complement strand
CACATGGGTTTCCAGAGCATTTCAAGCTCCGCTAGGGTGAGCCTTGCCCTGTTTGTGCTGCTCGGGGCGGCTGCGGCCGCCGCCGCTCTGCTCATCCGACTTCCCGCCTCCCATGCCTCCGCCGTCGAGTTCACGGCGATGCTTGTCCTCGCCGCCGCCCTGGGCGGTCGGAAGCTGCCTCTCGTCAAGCACCTGACGGGATCGGAGAGCGTCTCTGTCTCCGCGGGCTTCGCGATCACCTTTGCCGCCGTTCTCCGGCTAGGGCCGGCGGGCGCGCTCCTAGTCGGGTGTCTGGCCTCGGTTTCGGCCTCGATCTATCCGAAGCGTCGCCTGTTCGACTCGATCCAATCGATTCTAATCTCGGCCATCGCCTCCTACTTGAGTGGGCTAACCTACTTGGCCGTCAACGGCTGGACCTTCGAGATGCGGCCCGTTCCCACTTCTCTCGCGATCGCCGGCGCCGTCCTCGCGACGTTCGCGATCGAGAGCGGCGGCGGGGCGGTTCAGGAAGCGCTTTCCCGAACCGAGCCGGTGCTCCAAGTTTGGCGCGAGCGATACCTGTGGACGGCTCCGGCCTACGTTGGAGGCGCCGCCGCCGCCACCCTCGTCGTCGTCGCCTTCGGTTCCGACTCGATCTACCTCCTCTTCTTCGCAGTCCCGATCGGCTACGTTCTGTATCAGTCGTTTGCTACCTACGCCGCTCGGGCCGAGGCGCAAATCCGCCGCGCGGAGAGCCGTCGCGATGTCCAGGAAAGCCTTGCCGCGCTTTACCAGGCGACGGTGAAGGCACTCGTGCTGGCCATCGACGCCAAGGATCAGTACACGCACCGCCGCATTCTCCGCGTGCAGCGCTATGCGGAGGCGACCGCCGAGCGCATGGGCCTGGATGAGGGAGAGATGACCGGGATCGGCCTGGCCGCCCTCCTGCACGATATCGGGAAGCTCGGCGTCCCCGAATATGTCTTGCTCAAGCCGGGCAAGCTGACGGAAGAGGAGTTCGCGAAGATCAAGCGGCATCCCGAGATCGGAGCCGACATTCTCGACGCAGTCGAATTCCCATGGCCGGTGATCCCGGCAGTGAAATACCACCACGAGCGCTGGGACGGCAGCGGCTATCCAAGGGGCCTCAAGCACGATGCGATTCCGCTCGGGGCGAGAATTCTGGCGGTTGCCGACGTCTATGACGCCCTCACCTCGTCCCGTTCCTATCGGAACGCCTGGACCCATGCCGAGGCCCTTGAGTCGATTTCGAGTCAAGCCGGCATCCAGTTCGATCCGAGAGTCGTCCAAGCCTTCGCGGCGGTCATCGACGGAGTCGTCGCGGAAATGGCGGCCGCCGGCGAAGGGCCGCTCTCCGAGTCCATCGAACGCGCCGAATCCGACACCTCGAAAGCAGCGAAGGCCGCGGTCGACATCGCCCGCACTTCGGCGGAGGCGTGGGCTCTCTACGAGGTGTCGCCGACCCTGTCGGCGAGCCTGGGTCTCAAGGAAACCGTCGACGTCCTCGCCAAGAAGCTGGAGGCGATGTATCCCGGCGCTACGTGCGTGTTCCTCCTGCGCGCGGAAGGGAACCGGAAGCTCCGCGCGGGCGCCGCGGTGGGGCCGAATCACGAGTTCTTCTTGGGAGCGGCCACGGTCAGTCAGACGAGCCTCTCCATGCAGGTCGTGAAGTCCGGGGAGCCGTACCTGGGTGCCTACGACAAGACCGACCTCCTGCTATCCAATTCCACGACGGCGCGCTGGTCTGACCTCGGCTCCGCGGTAATCCTGCCCATCCGATGCGGAGCCTCGGTCCTTGGAACGGTCAACCTGTACCACTCCGCTTCCGGGGCCTTCACCGCTCACGATCTCCAGCGGCTGGAAATGCTCGCCGGGCGTAGCGGAATGGCGATCTACAACGGCATCCTCCATGACCGCTCGCGGGGCCAATCCGAGACGGACTCCCTGACCGGGCTCTTCAACATCCGTCACCTGACGAGTCGGATCGAGGAGCGCTGTGCGAGCGCCGAGCCGTTCGCTCTGCTCTGCATCGATATGAGCAGCTTCAAGGCCCTGAACGACACCTTTGGGCATCATCGCGGGGACAAGCTCTTGACGGCGGTCGGGAAGCTGCTCCGATCGATGGTCGCGCGTTCGGGCGTAGTTGCGAGATATGGCGGCGATGAGTTCCTCGTTGTCCTGGACGATGCCGACCGCCGCCGGGCATTGGATTGCGCCGCCGAGATCGCCTCAAGGATCGCCGATCTCGACATCGGCCTGAACCACGCCGACTACGGCGAGTTGAAGCTGGCAGCCACGGTCGGCGTCGCATGCTTCCCGGACGACGGCCACGACTGTTCGACCCTCTTGTGCGTAGCCGACCAGGAGATGTATCTGTCCAAGACCCGCCGCAAGCTCGAAGGCCTGTCGGCGCCCGTCCCGCGAGGCAAGCAACGCGCCGCCTGAGCGATTGCAGGCGGCTAAATTAGGCCCGAAGGGCCGACCGATCATAGCCCAGGCCAACGGCCTAGGACCGACCACCCGCAAAACGCGGCGCCCCGAAGGGGCGCGAGATAGCGTTCGGCGTCGATCGATATCGCGCCCTTTCAGGGCGCACCTTCGGACCGGCCCCACCCGGGCCTAACGGCCTGGGCTAAGATCGGCTCGGCCCTTCGGGCCGACCCTGTCTCCGAGGCCGAGCCGAAATGACCAGCCAAGCCCGACCCGTAGGCTTCTCGCACCGGGAAGTTCATAAGTTCCAACCTCGATGACCGATCACAGGCCGAGCAGATCGCGCCATC
Source organism: Fimbriimonadaceae bacterium (assembly GCA_035499755.1). Lineage (GTDB taxonomy): Bacteria > Armatimonadota > Fimbriimonadia > Fimbriimonadales > Fimbriimonadaceae > JAEVZK01. Next base: position 2,745 of record DATJYD010000564.1, on the reverse strand, counting down.
CCGAGTCGATATGAACGACTACCCGAACGGGCGGCGAGACTTAGCTCAGAGGCTGTTGCGTGGAAGTCGGCCCCGTGCCGGGCTTTCAGCCCCCTGCTCGGGCGGAGCCCCAGGATCTCGACCTAGCGTTGAGCGGCGACTGAAAGTCGCCGGCACGGCGTTCGGCGTCTCGTCGGAAGCGGGTTCGGAGGGCTGGGGCGGGCCGCCCCAGCCAAAAGAGACTTACCGCCGAGGGCGGAAGCGGGCGTTGACGTTGTCGTCGTCATCGCCGCCGCGATTGCGCTTCGGGAAGGCGTCGGGGACGTCCGGCGCGGTCTCCGGAGCACGCTCCTGAGTCGCGACCGGCGGCTCGCCGCCGCTGTCGCGCGGCCCGCGATCGCCGCGATCATCCCGCGGCTCGCGAGGACCGCGGTCTCGGTCCCGATCTCGGAACCCGCCGCCTCGACCGCCCCGGTCGCGATCACGGCCGCCGCGATCTCCACGGTCGCCTCGACCGCCTCGATCTCGGTCGCCGCCACGTCCGCCGAAGCGTCCGCCGCCGCCACCGCCGCCGAATCCCGCGGGAGGTGTGGCGCCTTCGTTCTCCTGCATGTTCGGGTGCTCCTGGGCGATGCCGAGCGCGGTGAGATTGATACGGCCTTGCGAGTCGACCTCGAAGACCTTCACGTTCAGCTTGTCGCCAAGCTGCACGACATCGTCCGGGCGTCGCGCGCCGCCCGGCACGAGGTGATCGGTCGGGATCAGGCCCTCCTTGCCGGGGATGTACTCGACCATCGCGCCACGGCCCATCAGCCGGGTCACGGGCACGTTGTGGAACTCGGCGCCGACGCCGACCTCTTCGGTCAGCGAGCGAATCCGAGCGATCGCCTCTTCTACTTGGTCGGCATTGGAGCCGCCGACCAGAACCGTGCCGTCCTGCTGGATGTCGATCGATGCGCCGGTCTCGGCGGTCATCTTCTTGATCACCGCGCCGCCCGGTCCGATCACCGCTCCGATCTTCTCAGGGTTGATCTTGATCGTCGTTACCTGAGGCGCGGTCGCGGAGACCGTCGAGCGAGGCGCGGGAATCTCGGCTTCGATCACGTCGAGGATCTGGAACCTGGCCTTCTGAGCCTGGGCGAGCGCTCGCGCGAGCACCTCGTCGGGGATACCCTCCAGCTTCGTGTCAAGCTGAAGCGCGGTGATTCCGTTGCGGGTCCCCGCGACCTTGAAGTCCATGTCTCCGCAGAAGTCCTCCATCCCGATGATGTCGGTGAGGACCTTGAATACCTTGCCGTCGCTCATCAGACCCATCGCGATGCCGGCGACGGGGGCTTTGATCTGAATGCCTGCATCCATGAGGGCGAGGGTCGATCCGCAGACCGAGGCCATCGAGGTCGAGCCGTTCGATTCGAGGACTTCGCTCGTGAGAAGCAGCGTATAGGGGAAATCGGGATCGTCGAGCGGGATCATTGGCCGCAGCGCTCTCTCCGCGAGCGCGCCGTGCCCGACCTCGCGCCGCCCCGGCGCCCGCATCGGCCGCACTTCGCCGACCGAGTAGGGCGGGAAGTTGTAGAAGTGCATGTAGCGCTTCGGCTCTTCCTCCTCCAGCCCGTCCATCGTCTGCGCGTCTCCCGGCAGGCCGAGAGTCGCGACCGTCATCACCTGAGTCTGGCCGCGGGTAAAGAGACCGGAGCCGTGAACCTTGGGTAGCAAACCGGCGATGGCCTCGAGCGGGCGGATCTCGTCGAGCTTGCGTCCGTCCGGCCGCTTGTCCTTTTCGAGGATCAGCTCCCGGACCGTGCCCTTGACGACCGTATCGACTGCCTCCGGAAGCTGGCTGAGCAGCTCCGGCTTGTCCGCGAACTCCGGCTGGAGTTTCGCGACGATCTCCTTCTTGAGGTCGTCCAGCGCCGACTCGCGAACTGCCTTGTCGCCCTGGAGGAGAGCCTTCGAGATCTCCTTGCCGTGCTCTTTCTTGATCGTCTTCTTGAGTTCCTCGTCGATCACGAAAAGCGCGACTTCGCGCTTCGGCTTGCCGGCCTTCTTGGCGAACTCCTCGATCTGCCCGCAGATGAGAACGATCGCCTCATGGGCGACCTTCAGAGCCGCCGTCATGTCCTCTTCGCTGACTTCCTTGGCGCCCGCTTCGACCATCGAGATCGCATGCTTGTGGCCCGCCACGACGAGATCGAGATCGCCCGTCTTCTGCTCCTCGACGGAAGGGAAGAGGATGAATTCGCCGTCGATGCGCCCAATCCGGACGCCGGCGACGATCTGAGTGGCCGGTAAATCGCTGACCGCCAGCGCGGCGCCGGCTGCGGTGATCGCGAGGACGTCAGGCGGGCAGGCCTGATCGACCGCGAATGGCATCGCGATGATCTGAATGTCGTTGCGCAGGCCCTTCGGGAACAGGGGCCGGATCGGGCGGTCGATGAGCCGGCTGGTCAGAGTTGCCCGCTCGGAAGGGCGGCCGCCCCGCTTGACGAATCCGCCGGGAATCTTCCCGACGGCATACTTGCGCTCCTCGTAATCGCAGACGAGGGGAAGAAAATCGATGCCCTCCCGGGCGGTTTCGGCCATGGTGGCGACCCCGAGGATCACCGTCTCGCCCATGCCGAGAAGTACGGCGCCGCCTGCTTGTTTGGCGACGCGGCCGGATTCGAGGGAGATGGTCTTGCCTCCGACCTCGAACTCGTGAGAATAAATCATGTTGCCTCCTGCTTTACAAGAGGGGTATTGGGGTGTTGGGGTGTCAGGGTATTG
>DATJYD010000563.1:0-3951 GCA_035499755.1 Fimbriimonadaceae bacterium | reverse complement strand
GTTGGAGTTTCAAGGAGCAAGAAAGTCGAAAAGTGCTCCCGCAGCCTTGCGTGCAGACGCTGGAGATGCGATCAGTCACTCGTTCTTGGGTTTGGGGAAAGACGGCTTACCACCCCCCTGTTCGAGATTGCGATGGGCGACTGAGAGGGAGCTTCCGAGGGTTGGCCTCGACGCCTTTCCCAACTATCGAGGGCGACCCAATGCAAGGCAGCGACTTCCTAGCGTCGTGCTTCGCCCGGCAGAAACTCCGATGAAAGTAAGCTACGATGCGAACCGATGAGGTTTCGAATCCTCGCCGCCCTCTCGCTTGTCTTGGCCGCCGCCGGATGCGGCACCGGCTACCCGCCCGGCACGATCGTGCTGCGCATCGGCAACTGGGGCGGAGCGAAGGAGGGGAACGACTACGATAAGAAGGTCGCGAAGATCTACCGCGACTTCGAGAAGGAGAACCCCGGAGTAGTCCTGCAGGAGGAGAACATCCCCGACTCCCAGGATTACGTCTCCAAGATCGCTCTAGCCTACGTCGCCAAATCTGAGCCGGACGTCGTCACGCTCGACGCCTCCAGCGCGGCCCTCTTCATCGACAGCGGAATCGTCACGGATCTGACCCCGCTCTACAAGAACGACCCGACGTTTCACCTCGACGACTACTTCCCGAACGTCGTGAACATCGCCCGGCGCGGAGACAAGCTCTACGCGATCCCCCAGGATTTCACGCCGATGGTCGTCTACTACAACAAGAAGTTGTTCGACAAAGCGCACGTCCCGTACCCGACCTCGAACTGGAACTTCGAGCAATTCCGGGAGACCGCGCGTAGATTGACGATCCCGAGCCCCGACTCGGCCAAGCAGCAATTCGGCTTCGCCTTCACAAACTGGGTGCCCGGGTGGATCATGTGGATCTGGAACAATGGAGGCGACAATCTCTCGCCGGATGGCTCGAAGGCGGTCGGCTATATGGACAGCCCGAAGACGGTTGCGGCGGTCGCGTTCCTGGAGCAGATGGTCAAGGAGGGGCTGGCGCCGTCGATCAGCCAAAGCGCCGCGCTCGGCGTCGATCCCTTCGCGAACGGGCAGGCCGCGATGGCGATCTCCGGGCATTGGTCGATGATCGGCTACGACGCGGCGCCGAAAGGGCCGGACGGGAAGCCGAAGATCACTTGGAGCGATCTCGGGGTGGTCGCCCTGCCCCACAACACGCCCACGTCGCAGACCGTCATGTACGAGGCCGGCTACGGTATCGGAGCGCACTGCAAGCATCGCGACATCGCCTGGAAGTTCATCCGCTACATGACCAGCCGCACCGTGCAGTCGATTTATCAACAAAGCGGGATCGCGGTCTGCGCGCGCAAAGACGTGGCCGATGAGCGGGCGAAGTCGTCCACGCTCGAATCTGAGTTCATCCCCATTATCGCGAGCGCCCGCCCGCCTTACGGTTCCCGCGTGGAGGGATATAACTTCGTGGAGGACCAGATGCAGAAGGCGATGGACAGCATCATCCAGGACAACCGCGATCCTCGCGCGGCTCTTCACCGCGCGGCCTTGGCGGTCGAGCGGGAGTGGCAGAAACGGTGAACGAGGGATTGACGAATGACCATTTGCGATTGACGTTCGGGACCTCTTGTGTACCGTCGATCGTCAATCCCGCGGTCGAGGTCAATCGTCAATCGTCAATTGTCAGTCAGCCGGGGGGCGGAGAATAGCCTCTCGCTCGACCCGTCGGCGGAACGGTCCCACGGTGAAGGGCTGGCTCTTCATCGGGCCGGCATTCCTGCACCTCCTCATCTTCGCCCTGATCCCGATTGGCTACGCCTTCTACATCAGCCTGTTCAAGCTGCATCTGCTTTACGGAACGCCGCGCTACGTCGGGCTGAACAACTACGGCTACGTCTTCACCGATCCTCCGTTCTGGAACGCGCTTTGGAACTCCGCCCGATTCGCGCTTCTGAGCGTGCCGCTGGGAATGGCGGTCGGCCTGGGGGTGGCGCTGCTCGTCAACCAGAAGCTGCGCGGCGTCACGATCTTCCGCACGCTCTACTACATCCCCTCCATCGCCTCGGGGATCGCGCTCGCGATGCTCTGGATCTATGTGTTTCTTCCCCAAACGGGAATGGTGAACACGGTACTTGGCTGGATGGGGATCACGACCAAGACCGACTTTCTCAACAACATCACCTGGGCGATGTGGGCGCTGGTCGTGATGGCGGCCCTGAACGGGGTCGGGCCGAAAATGATCCTCTTCCTCGCCGGCCTCGTGAACATCCCGACCGAACTCTACGAGGCGGCTTCGCTCGACGGGGCGACGCGGACTCGCACCTTCTGGCGGATCACCTTGCCGATGCTCGCGCCCACGACGTTCTTCATCATGGTGACCTCGACCATCGCCGCGATGCAGATGTTCACCCCGGTCTATCTCATGACCAAGGGGGGGCCGGAGGATACGACCGACGTCGTCGGCTACCACATCTACCGGGAGGCGTGGGTGCAGTTCAACGTCGGGCTCGCGGCGGCCCAGAGCTTTATCCTTCTCGCGGCCATCGCGATCGTCGCGGCTGCCCAGTTCCGGCTCCAGCGGGGCGGCTGGAAGGGGGTCCTATGAGACGAGGTTGCCCGAATGAATAGTGCCGCCAAGCTGCGCGATGCCGCCCTCATGCTTGCCGAGGCGTTTCTGCTGGGGTGGCTGCCGGTCAAGCTGGGGCTGGCGGAGATCAGCGGCTGGCTGGTCGGAATCCCCATCGCGGCCGCCGTGATCCTCGGGCTGAACGGAATCGCCGTGCTCTCCGAGTTGCCGATCCTCGGCAAGGTCGTGCGGATCGTGCTCAGCTATGGGGCGATGCTGGCCCTCGCCGCGATCCTGTTCGGGCCGATGATCTGGATGGCCCTCATCTCCCTCCACCCCCCGAAGGAACCGATTCCGCCGCTGAGTCAAACCTGGCCCAAGGCCCAGAGGGTCGACGTGACCGACAGCGCGGGCAATCCGGTGCTGATCGAGGACCCGAAGAGCGGCAAGCTGGTGCATGAGCAAGAGCGGAAGCAGTTCTATTGGGAGAACTACGACACCGTTCTCAACAGCCCGACCCTGCCGGTCCGGCGCTTTTTCCTGAACACCGTCTTCGTGACCTGCACGGTCGTGATCTTCCAGCTTCTCATCACGTCCCTCTGCGCCTACGGCCTGGCCCGCCTGAGGTTCAAGGGTCGGGATATTGCGTTCGCTCTCTTCATCGGCTCCCTCATGTTCGCGGGGACGGTCACTCAGATCCCCGTTTATCTGATGCTGAGATCGTTCGGCTGGCTCGACACCTATCTCGCTCTCATCGTGCCCGGCGTCTCCTCCGCTTTCTCGGTCTTCCTCCTGCGCCAGTTCTTCCTTCAGATTCCCTTTGAGCTGGATGAGGCGGCACGCATCGACGGGGCCGGCGATTGGACGATCTACACGCGGGTGATCCTTCCCCTCAGCAAGGCGGCCCTCGCGACCGCCGGCGCCTTTACGTTCTTCGGCGTCTGGACCGACTTCTTCGGGCCCCTGATCTACACGAACTCAACGAACCTGCGAACCCTCGAACTGGGGCTCTCCGTGTTCAAGGGCTCCTACGGCAACACGAACTGGGCGCTGCAGATGACGGCGGCCATGATCGTCATGGCTCCGCTGCTCATCGTCTTCATGCTTGTCCAGCGGTTCTTCACGCGCGGGATCATGTTGGGGTCGATCAAGTAGGTCGTGATTCGGCGAAGACGCCGAAATCACTTTAGTTATCGTCCTTGACCCAGACCCACTCGCGGTGCGGCTTGACGTAATGCCCGTCCGCAGCGTAGTGCCCCGGGTAATAGCGGTGCTCGCGGTGGTATCCCTTGGAGGTCATCTCGTCCTGAACTTCTCCGGGAGACTTCTTCTTTTTGGACTGATGTCCGGGAATCCACTTGCCACCCTTCGACGTGTGCCCGGGAATGTAA
>DATJYD010000562.1:0-9143 GCA_035499755.1 Fimbriimonadaceae bacterium | reverse complement strand
TTCGAGCGAGAGGTTGCCTCCGTCGGCCCCATAGGAGTCGGCTCGGTCGCCGATCGTGACCGCCTTCACCTTCTTCAGTGCCTTGCGGAAGTTTTCGCCTGGGAAGGGCCGCAGGACGTTCGGAGACAGAACCCCGACCTTCTTGCCCTTGGCCCGGTAATCGTCGGCGACTTCCTTCGCGGTTTCAGCCGCCGAGTTGATCAGAATCTGGGCAACCTCGGCGTCCTCCATCCGATATTCGTCGAGGACCGCGTAGGATCGGCCCGTCAGCTTCTCCATCTCGGCGAAGACCTGCGGGATCACGGCTTGGGCGGCATCCATGGCCTGCGAGAGCTGGACCTTGTTGTTGATCAGGTCCGGATCGTTCATGTATGGCCCGAAAGTCGCCGGCTGCTCGGGGTCCAAGGGGGTCGGCCAGGCCGGCCGCACGCCCAGGAACCGCTGGACCGCCTCGGGGTCGTCGAAGACTTCGATCCGCCGTTTCTGGTGGCTCGTGAAGAAGCCGTCGTAGACCACCATCACGGGAAGCCGCACGTCCGGATGCTCGCCGATCTTGACGGCCGCGAAATTGAGGTCGTAGACGGCTTGGGGATCGCGGGCGCAGAGGATGATCCAGCCCGTGTTCAACGCGAAATAGACGTCCGAATGGTCGCCGCGGATGTCCAAGGGACCGGAGACCGTTCGGGCGGCGAGGTTCAGGACCATCGGCACGCGCGTTCCCGCCTGGACGGGATATTGCTCCAGACCGTACAGCAGCCCCTGGGAGCTCGTGGCATTGAGGACTCGTCCTCCGGCCAGGGCGGCCCCGTAGCAGATGCCGGCCGCGCCGTGCTCGCCGTCGCCGGCGACCATCACGATCTCGTGCATGCCGTCGGCCTGCATCTTGGAGAGGTTCTCCGCGACTTCCGTCGAAGGCGTGATTGGGAAGTATCCCATCACGTGGTATCCGACGTCTTTGGCGGCGAGGGCGGCGGCCTCGTTGCCGCTCCTGAAATCGGTCCGTTGCCGGATCCTCGCGGAATCTTCTTTCTCGAGCGTAGCTTGTTTGGCCATTGATGAGTCCTTATGAGATCAAGTTGGGGAAGAGGGGGACGCGGAGCTGGTCGGCGAGTCCCGCCGTCTCGGCCTCCTTGGTGAGCGCCCCGGACGGGCAGGATTCCACGCACCGGAGACATCCCTTGCAGTAGCGGTAGTCGATGCCCTTGAGCATTCGCTGGTATTTGCCGCCTTCGTCGGCTTCCCTCCAGACGAGGCAGTAGTCGGGACAGACGAGATCGCAGACGCCGCAGTGAATGCACTTGGACGTATTCAGGATCGGCATCCAACCCACCCGCGAGGTGGTCATGTCGTTCCAGATGCTGTTGCCGGCGTTCGGAATGTAACCGCCGAGGGGCTGGGTCTCATATCCGAGAAGAGCCTGGGCCTGAATCGGCTCGAGGTCGCCCTCGGCCTGGCCGACGCCCTTCAGCTCTTCGAATTCGGCTTCGCCGGCGCGGAAGGCTCGCTCGTTGCTCGCGACCGCTTCGGGGTGCTTGCCGGCGAATTCCTCGGAGAGCGCTTCCAGGACGCTCTCGCGATCCAGGAAGGGGCATGCGGCGCATAGGGTTCCCAGGAAGACCGCGTTCGGCCGGGACTTGTGCTCAACGGCGAGGCTCGTCGCGTCCACGCGAATCACTCGAGCCGTCTTGGGGAGCGACGCAAGTTGGTCGGGAACGATGCCGGCCGGCGCGTTATAGATCAGGATTCCGTCTCGCTTGAGTCCCGAGAAGGTCACCCCATTCCTTAGCAGCGCGGCGTGGAAGACGATGATGACGTCGGGCCGGTCGATCGGCGCGCTCGTCCTTACCGGGCGATGTCCCGGGCCTAGGCGAACGAAGGATCGAACCAGGGAGCCCTTCTTTTCGGAGCCGTAGGATGAGAAGTGGGCGCCGTTGAGCCCCATCCGAACCACGGCGGCGGTCGCGAGCACCTGCCCCGCGGCATGGGCGCCGAGCCCGCCGATGGACTCGCATCGGATCTCGAAGTACTGCTCTCCGTGAGGCAACGTAACGGAGGCGGCGTGGGTTGGTTTGGTGGAAGTGGTTGGCGTGCCGTCGCTGGAGCTTGTCAAAGCCATGAGGATCTCCGACCGAAAGTGCTGCCGGGCCCGTTTCCGTCGGCCGTCGCCCGACAACTTCTTATACCGGCTGTCTAGGGGGGTGGGCGCGTCGGGAGTTCCAATGACGAAGATTCCGTGACTGCATCCAAAGCCCCTGGAGCCATGCCTCCGCCCCGTCAACTCACCTGAGACTTGTCGTGCCTCTGACCAGGGGTGGAGGCAAGGAATGCCACCACCCCTATGTTGTGGCACTTGACCGTCCCGGGCAGAGCCACCATCGTGGTCACTGCGGATCAAGATCCCCGAGGGCAAAGCTAAGCCCTTCCTTCCCGCGCCATTTCCCAGCGAGAAAAAGCCGGGCGCTGGACCAGCGATAGTCTTCCGCATACGTGACCAACCCGCGCCGGACGGGATTCAGATGGATGTACTGCACCTTCTGCCAAAAGACGTCATCCCCTTCTACCTCGAAGGCCCGAAAGCTCCTCTTCCAGAACACACGCCGGCCCAGACCGATCTGCATCGCGAACCCGGCTTGCGTGGCCTCGTCGAGGTGCGGCAGGATGGCATCAGCCATCTTCGACTTGAGATCGCCGACGAACTGAATCGAGTTCATGTGCCGCGGCATCGTGCTGAGGAGGTGCAGATGCTCTGGCATCAGGACGAACGCATGCAGCTTGGCCTCATGTTTGGCGTGCATCCGCACCAACTCACGGATGGCGATTCGCGCCAGGCGGTCCTGGAAGAAGACCGGCACGTAGTCCAGGACGGCGGTAGTAGCGAACACGCATACCCCGGGGTCGACCGGATTGCGGTAGTGGCGCTGCCTCGCCATAGCGATATTGTGTTCGGTCCTAGGCTCTGGCTGCTGGTCGCTCGGGAACGAGCGGGGCGGAGGCATCTCGGTTAGCCCACCCCTGTCGCATGCCTCCGCCCCGACGATGGCCCGAGCCGCACAAGTGCCTCAGTCTGAGGGGTGGAGGCAATGGGCCTGCTGCAGGCCGGCGGCTGGCCGTTCATCGACTCAGTTTGACGTCGAGTGGAAATAGCCTCAACCGCTATGGTCGAACCCGTAGGCGGCGCTTCATCAGCGCAAGGCAACCGGCGGTCAGTCCAAAGATCGTGGCTGGCTCTGGCACAGGCCCCACGAAGATGTCGTCAAACCCCGCATTGTTGGCTCCCGTTCCCGTTTTGTAAATCTCCACGGAGTTGATCCCGCGCGGATCGGAAAGATAGAAGCCCATTTGGAACAGCCGCGTCCCGTCGATCCAGGCGGTGCAAGTGCCCTGCCCATTGCCGATATTGGAGCCGGCGATGAGGAGGTGGTGCCATGCGCCTGCCGCCATGAAGCCTTCCGGGTAGTAAACGGCGCCATTGGATGCCAGGCCCACATAGGCTCCGATGGAGGCTTGCGAATTCGTGGGACTGTCCCGATTCATCACCACCCCGAAGCAATTGCCGTAGTTGTCGTTTGAGCCCGAAGCCCAGGGCGCCGAAGCCGGTGCGAAGACGATCGAGAAATAGGGGTTCGCATTCCCTCCGGCTGCGCTTTCCGTGAAGAAGTCGAAACTGAAGTCGAGTCCGGTTGAAGAGTGATCAAGCGTGGGAGCGGTGAACGGCGCGATCGTATCCGAAGCGTCCGCGGTCATGGCGACTCCCCCCGACGACGTTCATGTCTGCCGAAGATCCAGGATCCCACAACTGCCAAGGGCTTCCGGTCGCCGTAGTCAGCGGGCCGTCGGGATAGGAGAAGTTATCGACGAACTGGCCCTGAGCTGCCGCGACCAAGCTTGTCAAACCGACTGCGAATAACACCTTTGTTCTCATACTTGCCCCCTCGGCAACACTCCACTCGTCTCAATCTAGCTCAAGTCGAAAGCTGGAAGGGACTTTTTAGTGATCAACGCTTCTCTTCTTAATGGTCAACACGCCTGAAAGCGCGCGCGACGCGTCCCCGAAATTCGCCACACGCAATAGGGGTCGGCCTGCCGCAAGATCAAAGGTGCAGGTTTCTATGAGCACCCAGCTTGATACCGCTGAGGCGGCGATGCCGCCGCCCGGCCACGACAAGCGCCCGCGTGGTCCCGAGGTCGACTCCTTCTACCACCTCGCCGGCGTCGACATCGATCACAAGTTCTGCCGAGGTCTCGGCTGCTTCGCTGCCCAGCACCTCGATCCTGACCGCTGGCGGAAGGCGATGGCCCAATGGCCGCCGGTCTTCTGCCTCGGCAAGTGCTATTCTGCGCCCTCGTCCGCCGATGAGGAAAATCAGCCCCTGATCGAGATCCGTTGCAAGGATCCGATTGTCCTGGCCGGAGTGCCGGGCGGAGAGGTCCGCTCGCTGAAGGACTACGGACCCTATCGGGCCCTCGAAAAGGCCCGCGCGATGCCGCCCTGCGACGTCGTCTCCGAAATCGAGAAGTCACAACTCCGAGGCCGCGGCGGGGCCGCTTTCCCTACCGGGCGGAAATGGCGCGCCGTTTTCGACCAGCCGGGGCCGGTCAAGTACGTCGTCGCGAACGCGGACGAGGGCGATCACGGCTCCTATATCGACCGCTACATCATGGAGAATGCGCCTCATCGGCTGATCGAGGCGCTGGCCATCGCCGGTTACGCCCTAGGGGCTACGAAGGGAGTTATCTATCTCCGAAAGGAGTATCCGATCGCCCGAGCCGCCCTCGAGGAAGCGCTGACGGAGGCCAGGTCGGCGGGATGGCTCGATCCCATGGCCTTTGACATCAGCCTCACGATAGGCCAGGGAAGCTATGTTTGCGGAGAAGAGACTTCCCTGCTCAATTCCATTGAGCACCGCCGGCCGGAAGTCAGGGCGAGGCCGCCCTATCCGTTCCAGGCGGGGCTCTGGTCGAAGCCGACTCTCGTCAACAATGTCGAAACCCTCGCCAGCGTTCCTTGGATCGTGCTGAACGGAGGCGATGCCTTCGCGGCGCGGGGCTTTTCGACCAGCCGCGGAACGAAGGCCGTCTCCTTCTCCTCCCTGTTTAAGCGTCCCGGCCTCTACGAGATTGATTTCGGCATGTCCTTGCGAGAGCTGTTCTACGAAGTCGGCGGCGGCTTGAAGAACGGCGATTTCAAGGCCGTGATCATCGGCGGGCCGCTCGCCGGCGCGATCCATCCGCGAGAGTTCGAGACGCCCTTCGCGATCGACGAGCTTGCCGCGATCGGGGCGGCGGTGGGGCACGGCGGGATCGTGGGATTCGATGACCACACCCACGTGCTCGATCTTCTCGCCCACATCTTCTCGTTCGGCTCCCAGGAGTCGTGCGGTAAGTGCACGCCTTGCCGGGTCGGGAGCCGCCGGGCCGAGGTCTTCTTCTGGAGAATGGCTCGTGGCGACAAGTTGAAGCCGGAAGAAAGGGACGAGCTGCGCGCCATCTTGCTCGCGATGCGAAAGACGAGCCTTTGCGGGCATGGGTCCGGGCTCGGAGAAGTCGCCCAGAGCATTCTCTCCAAATTCCCCCAGGAGGTGCCGCTGTGCCTCGCCTGAGCATCAACGGAAAGGAAAACGACTTTCGCGAGGGCGAGTCTCTCCTCGATGTGATCCGAGGAGCCGGCATCGACATTCCGACCCTCTGCCACGATGACCGTCTGAAGCCGTTCGGCGGCTGCCGCCTCTGCATGGTCGAAGTCGATCAGGGCCGTCTCGTGACGGCATGCACCACCCAAGCCGCCGAAGGCATGAAGGTGGAGACCCATTCGAGCGCGGTCGAATCGCTCCGCCGCACGAACCTGACCCTGCTTGCCGAGGGCTTCCCCGCCGACGAGCCTCTGAACGAGCACTTCCAGTTCCAGCGCTATTTGCTGCAATACGGCATCGGTCCGCGCGGCGCCCGATCCCACGAGTTCAAAGACGACACTCATCCCTATCTGCGCGTGGACATGGACAAGTGCGTCTACTGCTACCGATGCGTGCGGATTTGCGCCGAGTTGCAGGGGCAGTTCGTTTGGCGAGCCTGGAATCGGGGCGAGCGCACCCGCATTCTTCCCACTCGCACGGAGGGCGTCTCGCCCGCTCCGGACTGCCGCGGGGCGGCGGCCGACCAAGCGCCCAGCATGCTCGAATCGGATTGCGTGAGTTGCGGCGCTTGCGCCGACACCTGCCCATCCGGGGCGATCATGGACAAGGCGATCGCCGAAAAAGGCGTTCCGAAGGTCTGGACCCGAACGACCTGCCCTTATTGCGGAACCGGATGCGAGATGGAAATGGGCAGCACGGACGGCGAGATCATCGTGGCCAGGCCTCTCGCCTCAGCGCCCGTGAACAAGGGGCATCTGTGCGTCAAGGGCCGCTACGCTCACGCTTTCGTGCATGCGAAGGATCGCGTCATGAAGCCGCTGATCCGCAAGAACGGCCAGTGGGAGGAAGTGAGTTGGGAAGACGCTTACCACTTCACCGCCAGCCGCCTCCATGAGATCATCGACAAGCACGGCCCTCAGGCGGTCGGCGTTCTCGGCTCGGCCCGCGCTTCGAACGAAGAAAACTATCTGGCGCAGAAGTTCAGCCGGGTCGTCGTCGGAAGCAACAACGTCGACTGCTGCGCGCGCATCTGCCACGGCCCGACCGCCGCCGCCCTCAAGGCGAGCTTCGGCACCGGAGCGGCGACCAATTCGTTCAACGACATCGAGGTCGCCGCGGCGTTCCTGATCTGCGGAGCGAATCCCACGGAAAACCATCCGATCGTCGGCGCCAGAATCAAGCAAGCCGTCCTCGACGGCGCCCGGCTCATCGTCATCGATCCCCGGCGCACCGAACTCGCTGCCTATGCGGACGTCCATCTCCAGATCCAGCCGGGAACGAACGTCGCGATCTTGAATTCGATCGCTCACGTGATTATCGAGGAAGGGCTAGTGGATCGCGCCTTCGTCGATAGCCGGACGGAAGAATATGACCGTTTCGTCGACCTGGTTCAGCCTTGGACGGCGGAGCAGGGCGCGAAGATATGCGGCGTGTGCGCCGAAGACATCCGCCGCGCGGCCCGGATCTACGCGCAGTCCTCGCCTGCGATGATCTTCCACGGCCTCGGAACCACCGAGCACAGCCAGGGAACCGAGGGCGTGCGTGGACTCGCCAATCTCGCCCTCTTGACCGGCAACGTGGGCAAACCCGGTTCGGGTGAGAATCCGCTTCGCGGCCAGAACAACGTTCAAGGCTCGGCCCACATGGGCTGTGAGCCCTCCAATCTCGCCGGCTATACGCCCATCGCTCAATCCGCCGAATGGGTCGAAGAGGTCTGGGGCCGGCCGGTGCCGCGCGAGCAGGGGCTCAACTGGATGCAGATGCTCGACGCCTCCGGCGAAGGCACGCTGAAAGCCCTCTACGCGATCGGCTACGATGTTTACTTCTCAAATCCTAATTCGAACCAAACGCGCGAAAGTCTGAAGAAGCTGGACCTCGTCATCATCCAGGACCTGTTCATGAACGAGACGGCCCGGGAGTTCGGCGATGTCTTCCTGCCCGTTTGCTCCAGTTACGAGAAGGACGGCACCTTCATGAACTCCGAGCGCCGCGTGCAGCGCATCCGCAAGGCGATTCCCGTCCTCGGCGATTCGCGCCCCGATTGGCAGGTGATCTGCGAGCTTGCCGCCCAAATGGGCTTCGCGAAGGAGTTCGCTTTCGAAAGCCCGAAGGACATCTGGAACGAGGTCCGAAAGATATGGAAGGCGGGAGCGGGGATTTCCTACGAGCGGATCGAAGACGGTGGCCTCCAGTGGCCCTGCCTCAGCGAGGACGATCCGGGAACCACCATCCTGCACCGCGACAAGTTCCCGCTTGGACCCAAAGCGCCCTTCTCGATCGCCGAGTACACACCGACGAAAGAAGTGACCAACGCGGAGTTCCCGTTCCTCCTCAGCACCGGCCGCACCCTCTTCCAGTTCAACGCCGGGACGATGACCGAGAGGACCCCCAACGTGGTGCTTCGCCCGACCGACACCCTCGACATCTGCCCTGCCGACGCGGAGGAACTTGGCGTGCAGAACGGGCAGACCGTCAGGATCACCAGCCGTTGGGGGTCCACCGAGCTCCCGGCGAGGATCGACGACCGGATCCGCAAGGGCGAGCTTTACGCGACCTTCCACGATCCCAAGGTCTTCATGAATCGAGTGACGAGCAACTACCGCGACGGCAAGACCGGCGCCGCCGAGTACAAGGTGACCGCGGTTAAGGTGGAGAGGATCTGACTAGAGTCGCAGCCTTAACGCCCCGGCGCCTTCGGCGGACTGCGGCTTGAGGATCAAATAAAAGACGTCCATCCTTCCGCTCGCTTCGGAAGGATCGCGGCGATTGATGCGAAACGAAAGGGGCCCGCCGACTTCCTTCATCTGCGCGATTCGCGCGTCCGGATAGTCGACCGGGACCTTGTCCGGCCCCCAGTGGGTCTTGTCGAAGGCGACCGTCCTGTCGCCCGCCCGCCCCAACAGGGCGCCGAAGTTGAACCCGCCGAGCAGCGAGTCTTCGCTTCCATTCGAGAATCCCCCCGACGCGCATTCGTCCCAGTCCGAACGCGGTTTCCATTTGCCGACCGCGAGCATAAAGACCGAGCTTCCCGAGGCGAGGGTGGCATCTTCCTTCCAGTCGTCCGAAGCCGAGACGCTCGTGGAGCGAAAGTCGAACAACCCGTCGAAGACGTCGAGGTCGATCGCCATGCCGTACTTCTCGCTGACCAGCCAGGTGTTGATCGCGACCAGCTTGCCCTCGCTGTCGAAGAGGCCGCCGCCGCTGTTCCCATGCTCGATCAGCGCGTCGTGAAGCACGATGTAGGAGAACTGCTGCGCCTCCTTGGGGGCGAGCGTCTTCGGCAGCACCGAGCCGTGGTCGACGAGAAACTCCTCCTCGCGCGGGTTGCCGCAGGCGTATACCGGCTTCTCCTTCCATAGGTAATCCAATCCGCGCTGGGCGATCGCGATCTTGGAATCGGGATCGCGCACGATCAGAAACGCGAGATCGAAGAAGAGGGCGTCGTCCTTGAACTCGAACAGCACGTAAGCCGGCAAGCGAGCCTTCTCGGTGCGGCTAAACGGCTGGACTTCG
>DATJYD010000561.1:0-3953 GCA_035499755.1 Fimbriimonadaceae bacterium | reverse complement strand
ATGGGATTTCAGTTCTCCTTCGTGGCCGTATTCTTCATCGCCGTCTTTGCCGAGCATCCAAAGTGGAAGCCGGGGATGCGGGCCTGGATGCAGCGGATGGTTCGCCGCACCTTCCGAACCGCGCTCGTAGCCTACGTCGTTGCCACCCCGATGCTCGCCTACACCTTCGGATTCTTCTCCCTCGCGGCCATCCCCGCGAGCCTCGTCCTCATCGTCTTGATCGTGCCCCTCCTCCTCGTCGCGATGGCTTCCCTGCCGGTCGGAGTGGCGATGCCGATAGCGGGCGAGACGATGATCAAGGCGACGATTCCCTTCGCCCATGGAATCTTCAGGGTGCTCGACATCTTTGGCCGAACCGGCGCCATTGCCCCGGCCCCGGCCTTCAGCCCCTACTGGCTGATCCCCTATTACGCGTTGCTTCTTCTGCTTTGGAGACCATTCGTTCGGGAGCCTTGAGTCGTGTTACCATGACCCTATGAACCCGAAGCTGGGCTACCTCGTGGCGCTCGCCGCATGCCTGTTCGCAAGCGGGCTATTTGTAGAGGGCATGCTTCAGCACCAGCAGGAGTCGATGCTCAACTCTCAGGGAATCCGCGTCCCCGGACGGGTTCTCTACGCGCGAAACTCAGGGACCGGAATGGGCACCGGAAGGAACGATTCGCGCCAGGACGACTTTTTCCTGGATGTCTCCTACTCGGTCCAAGGAGTGCCGACCGAGCGCTGGTTCGAATGCACCCTTCTCGCGATGGATACTCATCCCCAGGGTTCGAGCGTGACCGTCATCTACGATCCCGCAGACCCGTCCAAGGCAATGCTCGGCGAAAATCTGAACTCGGAGTCGAGCGGATGGGCGTTCTATGCGGCAGCCGTGGTCTTCCTCATCGGACTTCTCGCCTTCGTCTACGTTCGACAGAACAGCAAGCCCCCAGACGACGACACGAGCGCGCCGGCCCCCGCGGATAAGCCGCATTGGACCAACGATCCCCTCGCGGACGGGGACCCCGGCGACATTCCGACGAAGTAAGAGGACATGTCGATGTCATCGTGGGTTCGGTTCGCACTGCTTCTCGCCGCAAGCGCGACGGCCGGCGCTATCGCCGCCTGGCCGGACTGGAATCAGCCCACGCGGCTCACCTTCCTCGCCGTCGGCCAGGGCGACTGCATCGTCTTCCAGACGCGAGGCCACACGGTTCTCATCGACGTCGGGCCGAAACGCAAAGGCCCGGCTGGCTCCGCGCCCTTTGATGCCGGTCAGCGCATCGTGATTCCCGACCTGCGGCGGATGGGCATCGATTCGGTCGACCTCATCCTCCTCTCCCATCCCGATATGGACCACATCGGCGGACTCGGCGCCATCCTGAAGGGGATGCCCGTGGGACGGGTCCTCGTTTCGTCCGGTTTCGAGCACTTTCAGCCGATGGTGGACCGGCTCGCCGAGGCCGGCTGCGGCCCGGACAAGACCGTTTGGCTCGGTCCGGATCAGTCGGCGAAGGTCGGAGATTTCGGCGTGGAGATCGTGTGCCCGCCTTGGAGAGATCCGGAACCCGACAACGATGGGTCCGAATTCGTGCGAATCGCGGGAGACGGCGCCTCCGCCGTCTTCACGGGCGACGGCAGCCAGGCCGAGGAAGCAGAAATGATGCCCGGCCGCGACTGGTCGGCCCAGGTCCTCAAGCTCGGACACCATGGTTCCAGCCATTCTTCCGGCGAGCCGTTTCTCGAAGCTGTTCATCCGACATGGGCGGTCGTCAGTTGCGGGCGCGACAACGAATACGGCTTTCCCAAGAGGGACGTCCTCGACCGTGTCCAAGCCCTCGGCGTCAAAATCGCCCGGACGGATCGCGACGGCGACGTCGTATTCGAGCTCGGTCCCCATGGGTGGGAACGCGATCCCTGAACGTGCAATGCTAAAGGGCATGCTAGCCTTTGCCGCGCTCGTTGCCGCCCAATTCTCCGGCATGCGCTATTTGGACGACGGCGTGATTCGTCTCGGAGTCGACCTCGACGAAGGTGGATCGATCACCTACCTGTCCAGGAAAGGCGGCGACAACATCGTCAACAGCTGCGATTTCGGCCGCCAGATTCAGATGTCCCTCTATAGCGGCCCGGTGCCCTACACTCCCGGCGGCAAGCAGCCCTCCAAGGACTGGACCGAGATCGGCTGGAATCCAATCCAGACCGGCGATTGCTTCGGCCATCCGTCACGGGTACTTGACTGCAAAACGGAGGCGGACGAACGAGGCCTGCACCCGTCGATCTACGTCAAGTGCATCCCCATGCATTGGCCGCTCGACAATGTGCCCGGTGAATGCACCTACGAGGAGTGGATCAGCCTCGACGGCGATTCTGTCATCGTCCACGACCGCATGGTGAACAACCGCGAGGACAAGACCCAGTACCCGGCCCGCGGCCAAGAGCTGCCCGCCGTCTACACGAACGGTGTTTGGTACCGGCTCATGAGCTATACCGGCGACGCGCCGTTCATCCATGCGCCGCTCACCGAGCTGACCCTCAATCCGCCGAAGAGCACCTTTCCGTGGGTGGGCTACCACGCGACCGAAAGCTGGGCGGCCCTTGTGGACAAGGATTCCAATGGCGTCGGGATCATCGAGCCGGGCGTCGTGCAGTTTTCCGGCGGTTTCTTCGGAACTCCCGGCTCGGGCGGGCCGAAGGATGGGCAGACCGGCTACATCGCCCCGAACGCGGTCGAGATCCTTGACCACGACATCACCTACGACTACAGCTACTTCCTGGTCGTAGGCAGTCTCGACCGTATCCGCCAGTTCGCCTATTCGCACGTTCCTCGCCCCGAGCCGCCGATCTACCTGTTTCTTTCCGACCGGCAGCATTGGTCGTACGCGAACTGCGAGGACGCGGGTTGGCCGATCAAGGGTGAGTTGAACGTCAAGCTCGAGAAGAACGATCCTCAGCTTGTCGGGCCGCTCGGCTTCTGGCGGGCGAAAGACGCGCCCAAGCTGACGATCGAAGCAGCCTGCTCGCTCGGATCGCCCGTCGCTCAGGTCTTCTGGTCGCGATCGGATGCGCCTGGATTCGCGGAGTCTCGGACAATGAGTCTGCGGTTGATCCCCGATGGCCAATATCACCGCTACGTGATCGATCTTTCGGAGTCGCCCGAGTATCATGGCGTGGTCGATCAGCTTCGGTTCGATCCGGAACCGGCAGGCCGGCCAGGGGATTGGATCAAGATCCGCTCGATCGCATTTTGAGGTGAGGCAGGATAAGACAGGCAAAGACGATCGGCAAAACGATGAGCTCCAAGCCGTCGACCATGCTGTCCGTAACGAGGCCGACGACCGGAAGAAAGAGCCCGGCGACGCCCTCCAAAGGGACTTCCAACACGATCAACAGCGTGGTGAGGCAGACGCCGCACCCCAGGGCGACGACCTTGGATCCGACCGGCACGCCGTGGTCCCTCATCAGTTCGAAACCGTAGCGGAAGTCGAGAAAACCGCCCGGGCGGGCCGCCTTCCGGACGGCGTGCTTGCCCGCGCGTCGAAACAGGCTGTTGAGCATGGTCGCCGCTTTCGACGGCGACTGGGGGACTCAAGTGCCGCCGACGGGACCTTTGGCCGAGAATGCGGCTCTAGCCTGTTTGCTCGCGACGAGGTCGGAGGGGCCTGCGGAGTGGGAAATTGGCGAGACGCCGAAACCACCTTCTTCGCCAACAGCCCGGGGGTTCTCGAAGTGGGGTTAGCCTCCCAGGATCTCCTCGATGGCGATCAACTCCTCCGCCGAGAAATCGACGCGCTCCGCCGCTTTCACGTTCTCCACAATCTGCTCGGGGCGGCTCGCTCCGATCAGCGCGGAAGTGACGCGCGGATCGCGCAGGACCCAGGAAAGGGCCATCTGGGCGAGGCTCTGCCCGCGGTCCTGGGCGATATCGTTGAGCTTCTTGAGGAGGGAGATCCGTTCCGGCGTTACCGAAGCTTCCT
>DATJYD010000560.1:0-4536 GCA_035499755.1 Fimbriimonadaceae bacterium | reverse complement strand
AGCACGCGGGCCTGATCGCGCGAAAGAGCTTGGCTGGAGTAGATCTGATAGGCGGCTCGCTCGCTCGCCTTCTTCGCCGACTTCAGCGCGGCAATCTCGGAAGGCAGCACCGGCTTGCCCTGCTCGGTCCGCAGCTCGGCATAGAGCAGTTGGGTTTCGGGACTGTCGTCGAGCTTCGGACGGAGCGTCGCGACGCCCTCCGCGAGATGTCTTTCAAAGCGCGGCCGGTCCACGGACGAGACCACCAGGTCCGATTGGAGCTGTTCCTGGATTCGCGCCCGCACCAGGGCCATGCTTGGGTTGGGGGAGAAATAGCTGGCCAACTCGCTCATGACCATGAGCGCCATGCACACGCCGAGGATCAACCATCCGACGGGGTTGCGATCCAGTTCCGGCGGCGGGACGATGCCGCCCGACTCGTCGCTCAAAAGCCACCTATTGTCCGGTCGTTGAACGAGATCGTGTAGGTGCTGTGCTTGGTGATCGCGGCCATGAGCATCCAGATAGTTTCGGCGGCGTATTCGCCGAGAAGGATCCCGAGCGCGACGCTTCGCAGCTTGTCATACCCGCGGAGGCCATAGTACCTCTGGATAAAGGTCTTGATCAGGAGAGCCAGGAGTAGTCCCATCCAGTAGTAGTCCACACCGAAGTTGATGGCGAGCACGTAGCCGGCCGGATGGAGCGGGAATCCGGGAAAGCGGAAGCGAATCGCGTCGAGCCCGACGACTATCAGAAAGCCAAGAGCGGTCATCGCGATCCCGACCTTGTCCGGACCGTGACGGTCTCCGATGAAGTTGTTGAGGTAAGTCGGAGCATCCGAGCCCCCGGCCTGGCCAAGGCGAAAGGCAATCCCCTGGACGAAGAAGTAAGTGAGGAAGAGCCCGAGGGTCGTCGCGATCGCGATACTCCAGAAGAGACCTCTCGGCTTGACGCCCGCAAGCCGGCCCATCTTCATCGTCTCGAGCTGATAGGGCATCGGGAGCGTCCGGCTGATGCGGTTCATGAAGAGGAACGCCGCGCTCAGCCAAGTTGCCGGCGCATCGCCGATGAAGCGGTTTCCCACGAAGCGATTCATCAGCGCGGTGGGACCGAAGAAGGCGAACTCGTGGGTGGGAGGACCGATCTGGGCCCGCAGCCTTGTCACGACAACGCAGAAGATGAGGAACGCGACGACGTAAGGGAGCATGTACCACGCGGGAAGCCCCCCGTACATGCCGTAGCCCATCGCGACGGCAATGCAGAAGACGAGACCGAGGAAGGCGAACCGGTGGCTCACCCCTCCGTCTTCGGATCGTGCTCCGCTCTTGACGTCTCTCCAGACTTCGCGGAGGTAACTCCGCGAGATCCAAACCGCGCCCATGAAAAGAGCGAAGATGCCGCCCCAACTCTGCTCGTCGAAATAGGGTGGGCCGGGAGCGATCGCGGACCCAGAGAACGTGCTCTGAGGAATACCGTAGCTTGCGAGGATGACGTGGGTCGTCTTTCGAAGCAGGAAGAAGACGATTACGCTGAGGGTGAGATCGCTCGGCATGAAGATGCCGAGAGCCGCCATGAACGGGTAGATGCCGACGTGGAACTGCCCGATGTTGCTCCACGGCGGGTCTTTGAACAGGTCTCCGATGTCGAAATACTCCTTGACCGGGAGTGACGGCAGGTTGGGATAAAGGTAGTTCAGCCCGTTCAGGATGTCGATCGCGAACATGACGCCGAAAGCGATCCACATCGCCCGGCTCTTCCACATGCCGCCTCCCCCGGCGTCCTCCGTCATGCCCATCGGGAGCTGAATGAGCGGAAAGGCCAACTTCTCTTTCTCGACCCAGGCCCCGCGCATCAGGGAATTGATGCAGAGCATCGCGAAGAGGACGGCGAGGATGAGGAAGCCCCAGAGGCACCACTTCGGCAGGTAGAGGGGCAGCTTGTGGAGGGTGTAGAGAAGGTCGTGGCCGCCATCCCTCAAGTCGTTGAGAGCATTTGGGTTCTTGATCGTGAAGGCGTTCGGCAGATACTTGTAGAAGTAGTTCTTGGCGGTCGGGTCGCTCCCGGCGTTGAAGGTGAACAGATAGGTGTGGGATTGGCCGAGTCTGCCCCATTCCGCGGCGATGGCCGTGCAAACGCTTGTTATCGCGTAAATGACGATCATGTCGCCCTGAGTGAAAGCCCACTTCGGGCGGAGGAGCCGGAGGGGGATGTTCAGGAGAAGGAGCAGGAGGAGCACGCTAATGGGCGCGACCGGCATCGAGAAGAAGTTGGACTGCGGGGTGAGGCTCACGACCCAGGACACTGGGAGGCAGAGGAAGAGCCCGAGGAGGAAGGCGCGCGCCCGCACCCTCTTAGAATAGCTACAATTTCGATATGCGGTTAACGCACCTCGTCCACTGCGCCGGTTGAGCATCGAAACTGGGCCCCGCCCAGTTGGCGGACGTGCTCCGCCATATTCCGATCTCGACGGACCCGAACCTGCTCGTCGGTCTGGAAACACGCGACGACGCGGGAGTGTACAGGCTGTCTCAAGATGTCGCCCTAGTTCAGACCGTCGACATCTTCACGCCGATCGTGGACGACCCCTACGCCTACGGCCAGATCGCGGCCGCGAACGCCCTCAGCGACGTCTATGCGATGGGTGGCCGGCCCGTAACCGTCCTCAATATCGCCTGCTTCGATCCAAAGGCCGCGCCGCCCGAGGTCTGGGCCGATGTCCTCCGAGGGGCGTATGACAAGACGACCGAGGCGGGAGCCGTCGTCCTCGGCGGCCACAGCGTCGAAGATTCAGAACCGAAGTTCGGCCTCGCCGTGACCGGAATGGTGGATCCCAACCGGATGTTCACCAACGCGACCGCACTGCCGGGGGACGGCATCTATCTCACGAAGCCTCTCGGCACCGGAATCCTGACCACCGCCGCGAAGTGGGACCAGTGCTCGGCCGAGGAGCTGCAGACGGGCATCGATTCGATGGCGAAACTGAACCGCGATGCCGCCGAACTTGGACTCGCCCATGGCGTTCGGTGTGCGACCGATATCACCGGATTCGGCCTGGCCGGCCACCTTTTCAATGTCGCCCGAGCCTCGGGAGTGGAAATCGAGATCGATGCCTCCGCCCTGCCCCTACTTCCCGGGATCGAGCGCATGGCCGACGAGGGCAACACAACGGGGGGCGCGAAGAGCAACGAGATGTTCATCGGCGGGGACCTGAGCTTCGCCGAGGGCGTTCCGCAGTGGCTGCGCGATGTGGTCCTCGATCCTCAGACGAGCGGTGGGCTCGCCCTCTTCTGCCCCGAAGACATACCCGGCGCGGTGAGGATCGGGACCGTACGCGAAGGCGCTCCCGCGATTAAGGTGAATCAAGACCGGTAGGATAGCCTGTACCCGCCCCCGCGCGCCCAACCGTTAACCTCAATACTTCCATGTACGCCCTTGCCGTGATCGCTGGTGCTTTGCTCGTGGCCCTCGTTCTCTGGGATACGTTCCAGACGATCGTCGTCAGCAAGACCGTCGACCGGCGGCTCAGCTTCAGCGCGATGTTCTACGCCACGGTCTGGCGGCTGTGGAAGCTGCTGGTCAAGGTGACCCATGGAGACTGGCGTCAGGCCGTTCTCGTCTCCTTCGGCCCGTTATCGCTTCTGTTCCTGATCGCCACTTGGGCGGTCTTGCTGATCGTTGGCTTCGCTCTCATCCACTACGGGGCCCAGACCGTCGTGGGGGCGACCCTCGAGGATTATCTCTACATCTCCGGAACCACCTTCTTCACCCTTGGCTACAGCGATCTCGTGCCTTCCCAGGGCTGGGGTCACTTTCTGTCCGTTTTCGAGGGGGGAACGGGCTTCGGCTATCTTGCGGTCGTGATCAGCTACGTGCCGGTCATCTACAACGCGTTTTCGCGACGCGAGATGCAGATCGTGCTTCTCGACTCCAAAGCCGGCTCGAATCCTTCGGCGGGCGAACTGCTGAGGCGGCACGGAGAGGCTGGGTCGATGGAAGCGCTGACCGTTCTCTTGAAGGAATGGGAGGTCTGGTCGGCCCAGCAGCTCGAGGCCTACCTCTCTTATCCGATCCTCGCCTACTACCGGTCCCAACACGACGATCAGTCCTGGCTTCTCGCCCTCACCTGCATTCTCGACACCTGTTCGTTGATCAGCCTCGGGTTCGAGAACGATGCCGACAAGCCATGGGCGAAGTCCCTCTACTTTCAAGCGAAGGCGACCTTCGCGATGGCGCGGCACGTCGTCGTGGACCTGGCCTACATCGACCGCACCCCGCCCACGTTGAAACCGTACGATCGCCTTTCCGATCGAGACTGGGCGACCCTCCAAACGGATCTGCGGCGAGTCGGCATCCCGCTGCGGGAAGACCGGCTCGCCACGCTCGAGGAGCGGCGGGCCATGTATGAACCCTACGTGGTGGGTCTTGCCAGATCGATGTTCTTTACGGTGCCCTCCTGGGTGCGGGAGCCGGAAGCCATCGACAACTGGCAGACGAGCGCCTGGGAGAGCCCGACGCACTTCTGATGGAAGTGATTGAGGTGATCGAGGTGATGGAGGT
>DATJYD010000559.1:0-2317 GCA_035499755.1 Fimbriimonadaceae bacterium | reverse complement strand
TCGCACGAAAGTCGGGCCGTACGGCCGGACCGAGTTGGTCGCCAATTTCGTCAAGGAAAAGGCCAGCGTAGGAAACGAGCGCCTGGCGGCGGACGAGGAGTTCTTCCGGGGCATCGCCGAAAACAGCCCGTTTGGCATCTTCTTGACCGACCTCGACTTCACCTGCCTCTACGTGAATGCGGCCTGGGAGCGGCTGACCGGGATGGCGGCGGCCGATGCCATCGGGTCAGGATGGCTGAAAGTGCTCGAGCAAGACGGTTCGCAGCCGGCCAAGCGATGGAGAAGCGCGATCTCGAGTGACCGAGGGCTCGATGTCTGCGTTCGATTCCGGAGACCAGACGGCGGCATCGCCCACTTCCGGGTCACGGCCGTGCCGCGAAAGCAAGGCGGTCATCCTTCGGGTTTGATCGGAATGATCGAGGATATCACCAAGACCCGGTTGGCCGAGGAGGGCCGCCTCCAGGCCGAAGGGCCGGTCGCGGAACTGGCTAGCGCCAGGTACGCGATCCTTGCGGAAATGGTAGAGGAAATCGTCTGGTTGCTCGATGCAAGCGCGAACCTCATCGAGACGAATCGCTGGGCGGTCGAATATACGGGGAGGGCTCTCAAGGATCTCCTGGGAAGAGGCTGGCTCTCCTCGGTGCATCCGGAAGACGTTCCCGTCTCCTGGCAGGCTCTTCGCTCGAAGCCTGAGTTCGAACTCAGGCTTCGAATACGGAGAGCGGATGGATGTTATGCGTGGCACCGCGTTCACGGGCAGCGAATTCCGAGCGCCGGCGGGACCCGCGACAAGTGGCTGGGCGTGGCTATCCAGTTGTAGCGGTAGGTGGCCCTGTCCCTCAAAACACGGACAGGAAAGACTCTTCATACACCCGTAAAAGACCCGGATGACAATGATGTCACGAACCATGGCCAACGGCCGCATCATGCCTTGGTCCTCGAAAGCAGCCAGCCTTTCCCCGAAGACGGTTGAAAGAGGTTGTCCCGATGAGATCCTGGTGGACAGGTGCATCGCGGGAAATCGCGACGCCTTCGATTTGCTTGTCCGCAAATACTATGGCCGAGCCATGGCGACGGCCCTCCGTTATACGCGAAACCCCTCGTCGGCATCGGATGTCGTTTCCCTCGCGTTTGTGAAAGCCTATGTCGCGATGCCGGGATTCCGGCGTCAGAGCCGATTTTGGACCTGGCTGCACCGGATCGTCATGACGACCGCGTTCGACGCGAACGAGAACCTGGAGCGAATGGAGTTCGTCAGCCTCGACGCGGCGCCGATGCTGCCGGTGGCGGACCGGTACGGGCGAATCGCGGCGGACCCCCGGCAGGATTTCGCGGCATCGCCTCGGAACGCGCTTCGCGACGAGATTCTCTTCGCTTTCGAGCATCTGCCCGAGCATGAGAAAGACCTTCTGCGGATACGCTACGATCTGGAGACTCCCTACGAGGCGATGGCGAAGGGACTCGGGGTCGCCTTGGGCACGGTCAAGAGCCGGCTCAACCGCGCACGGCGGCACTTGCGGGGCCGGATGCCCGCCGAATGACGGAGCCGGGCTCGCTATTGGTTGAGCCGCTGCCGGATATCGTCGGGAATCGGGGGAGGGGGCATCGCCGCGATCAACTTGGGATAGGGGCCGAGTTCCAGCTCCTCCAGTGCGGTGTCGATCGCGCTGAGCTGGAGCTTCGCTTCGCTTAGCGCCTCGAGAAAGTCGTGACTCGACAGCTCCGGCGATTTGCCGACCAATCGGTATCCCAGCATCTTCATGCGCAGGGTATCGAGGGTCGTCATGTACACGGCGCTCTGGGCCTCCGTGCGCTGCACTCCGGCCATCACGGCTTCGAGCCGCTGCTTATATTCTGCGATGTTCTTGTCGGCGATTCGATAAAGCTCTTTCGACTGCGGATCCTGAGAGGGTAGCGTCCAGACCGCCGGACCCGAATAGAGGCCTTGCTCGGACGACTGGACTTCGTGGGCGATAATGTCGGAACGGCGCAGCGCGAGATAGAGCGAGTCGGCGACTTTGCGGATCGTCTTAGGCATTTCGCTCAGCTCCGCGATCTGCTCTCGGCGAAGCTTCTTGAGCACCTCCTCGAACCTGGCAAGCCGGTCCTGACAGCCGTTCCAGAGGGCCTGGAAGCGCTTGTTGAGGAACCGCTTCCGGACGCTCGCCGACCAAGCGCGGCCGGTATGGACGGCGGCGATCACGCCCCAACTTATCCACGCGAGAACGGGGATGTCGTCGCTGGCCGCCCAGGCGAGCCTCCATAGAAAGAAGAAGAAGACAGCCGCAATGAGGCTTCCGATCACCCTCCCCGGGGA
>DATJYD010000558.1:0-9481 GCA_035499755.1 Fimbriimonadaceae bacterium | reverse complement strand
TCCTTACAGCGGCCGGCCGGTCTACTACCGCGTCACCGTCGCCTATTACGACAATAGCACTCCTCCGGTGCGAAAGGAGGCTACCGCCTCGATTCAGGTGGCGCCGACCGACACCGGGCGGGTCACCCTCTCGAGCTATTTCCCTAACCTGACCAGCATCGAGTTCGATTCCGTCAAGGTCGAGCGGCAGTTTGACGACGTGACGTCGCTCGCGAACGACGATTGGGGCGCGGGTTCGTTGAACGCGAACCCCGATCCCTATACCTACAAGCTGATCAGCCCGCAACGCGGCCTCCTCCTTTTCAACCCAAGCGGCTACAACTACTACATCAGTCAGTCCGATGGGACCCGGCAGCCGCTCCTCGGCCGCGCGAGTTACTTCGTGGCCGACTGGCGCGTGCTCCACGAGCAGTTCCAAGTTCCGGCGTCGTACCAATACCGGCTGGCCGTGACCTCGCTCAAGGTGAGCGGCGAACAAGGGCCGGACAGCACTCCGAACCAGGGAATCGGCATGCAGTCGCCCGATGCCAACGGCAACCTCGGCAACTCGGATCTCGTGATCGAGGATGTGAACACGGGCGGCGTTCTCGTGCACCAGGAGGCCACCGCCGATCCGACGAAGACTTCGTACACGGTCAACAAGTCGACCGGGCTCGTGACTTTCCTCGACGCGGACACGTCGACGCCGGGCCTTCAAGTCATGGAGTACGAACCGGGCGCCACCTCGGTGAGCACGGTCACGATCGACACCGTCACCCTGCAGGCCTTCTATATGGGCAAGAACGAGTTTGCCGTGCAAGTGTTGAAGCCGGCCGCGGTCTTCGCCCAAACCTGGGCGACGCCGGGAGTCAGCGACTTCTACCTTGGCGGTAGCGGCCCCTTGGGGGGAACGCCGAGCCGCGTTTACTTCGCGCCCGAATGCGCCGGCCGGATGGTCAGCCTCGGCGAGATCTACTACGTCAATAGCCAGAACATCGAGGTCGGCCCGGTGCAGCTCACGGCGCGAGCCGAAGGGAATCTGTCGGATATTAGCCTGCCGTACATCGATGTGAGCCAGTATTTCCCCGACTTCAAGGCTTTCGACAACAACTACCCGTCTGCGGTGAAGCAAGTGAAGGGTGCGTCGGTTGCGGTTCGCGTTCTCTGGAACCCCGACGCGTTCCATCTCACGACCGATCCGGCAACGAACATGGACAACCTACAAACATGGATGCAGGGATGGAGAAAGTCGACCGTCGAGACCTACCTCCAGAGGGGGAACTGAAATGAGCCGCTCTAGAACAAACGGTTTCCGGTCGCTCGCCTCGCGGGCTCGCCGCGCGTTCACCTTGATCGAGCTTCTGACGGTCATCGCGATCACCGCGATCTTGATGACGCTGATCTTGGTGCCGCTGATCGATACCTTCAACCTGACCCGCTCCGCGCAAAGCTGGGCGAGAGCCCAGGATAAGGCGCGAGGATTGACGGAGAGGATCGCCCGGGAGATCAACCAGGCGGCGAGCGTTCGCGACAACTCCGGTTCGCGGGGTGAGATCGACATCGAGGTGCCGACCACCGCCGGTACGCAGCTTGCCGGCTACGACACGTCGATTTTCACGGTGAGAGTGCCGATCCCCAACGCGAAGATCGACCTCGTCGAGGCGGCGGCCGGCGATCCCACTCTGAAAGGACCGGGGAACGGGTTCGTGAACCCGCTCAGCGGGCTCGAGGATCCGACTTTGCAGGCTCCGATGGGGCAGGCGAACCTGCCCGCGTCGCCGGGACTCTCGCTCGTGCGCTATTTCCCTGGGCTTCGCGATCCTTTGCGGCTGGCGTCCAACGGCACCGGCTACGCGGGATATGTCGAGCCCTACACGGGCTTGCTCATGCAGCGGTCGAGCCAACGGGACAACCTCTACGTTCTCTATCGCGCGGAAGTGCCGCCGATGATCTGGAGCGCTAAACTCAACAAGTTCGTCGTCAACAAGGCGTTCTTCTATGATCTGAGCCGGAATACGAAGCTCGGACGGACCGGGCCGCTGTACGACGATCCCTCCTTCTTCGACCCCACGGTCGCGCCCAGCGAAGCCCCGTACTTCAACGCGGACGGAACCCCGGCGTACGACGTTCCCGACCCCGATCCGAACGCGCCCCCCGATCCGACGAAGGCCCAAATGGTCGCGAACTGGAAACGGATCGCCGCGATCCAGACCGAGATCGACCGTTTCGATATGATTCAGCCGGTCTACGACCTCAGCACGCGGCAGGTGCAGTACGTGAACGGCGCCCCCCGGCTGATGAGCCTCATCCAGTTCGCCCCGAGCCACATTGGATCGGAGCCCGCGGAAGGCCAGGTCGCGGTACGGCTCGGCACCGAAAGCGATTCGAACAAGTCGTACGCGCCGGCCGTGTTCCAGACGAAGTATCTCGGATGGGAGAATTCGGTCCTCAGCTTCTTCCCCACCGCGTATGCCGCCGGCAACTCCTTCGAAGTCGGCCTGCTGGACCCGACGGCTACCGGCTATGACGTTTGGGCTTACAGCCCGACGAATGATGGCCCGGACCCGAATCCGGCGTCGCAGCCGAAAGGCTATATGCTGACGGACGACTTCTACTATCAGGACAGCTTGACGAACGGAGTCCGGGCCCCGCTTTCCCGGGCGATGAACGCCGCCAACAGCTTCGACATGATCAGCGGCCGGGGCAACTGGCTGGCCGACGCGAACGCTCGCCAGGCGTTCACGGGGTTCTACGGCGAACCGAACATGGGCCGCGTCAACATGAGCTTCGGCATCGACGAGATCGGCATCTGCGATACGAACCCTCCGTTCGCGCCGACCAGCCTGCCCGACCCGGTCAACAACCCGAACAACCTGCCGGTCGGCGTCACCTGGAGCGCGGCGACCGCCGACCCCAGCGATCCGAACAAGAACTACGCGAAGACGCCTTTCAACGACTATCCCCAGATAACTCTGCCGGACGGGACGAAGAAAACCGACCTATCGGCGGGTGTGTTCTCGGATGCCCAGTATTCGACGATCGACCGGAAGTTCAACAAGCTGTGGTTCGATTACCCGAACCTCCGAAATCAGATCCAACGGTTCGTCGACTTGCGTGTGACGCCGAACAGCGACGGCGCGCCTAGCCCGCTGAATCCGAACCCGGCCCTGGGCTTCGCCCGCGCCACCATCGTTCCCGGCAGCGAGCAGATCTTCGGACCCGATGAGATCCTTGGGCCGGACTACGGAAACATGGTTCGGTACTATCGGACGACGCGGACTCCGGGGCCGAACCAATACCGGATCAACTACACGAACCTGCCGGAGCCGGATTACACGTTGCTGGGACTCACGCCTCCGCCCGTCAACTACACGCCGACGGACCTGACCTCGGCGGTCTTCCAGCCCCAGTACAAGGTCGGCTACGTCGAGTTCGACTCGGATCCCAACGCGCCGCTGCCCTGCGGCAACGGAACGCAAAGCCAGGGGCAGATCTACATCTACTATCGCTTCCAGTTCACGCAGCCGGGCGACTCGATGGTCATCGACTACGACTCGCGCCAACTCATGGCAGTCAAGCTCACGATTCGCGACTATCCGCAGTCGAACCAGCCCAACCCGCAGTCGGTGACGCTGTATTCGCAGGCTCAGGTGCGCAACTTCCTACGGTAATCCTATGAACGCCACTCTCAGAAATCGGAAATGGACCGGCGACGATGCCCAGGGCTGGGCGTCCCGCCCATTAGCCCGCCTGCGGCAAGCGAGCCGAAGGAGCGCGCAGACCCTGGTGATGGCGCTCATCATCATGGGCATTCTGATGATCCTCGGCGTGGTGTTCATCGCGCTGATCAGCCAGAACATCCGGAACACGGCCGGCTACAACAACCGGTCGGAGGCGTACGATCTGGCCGAGGCCGGCGTCCGCTACGTTCACGCGCAAATGGTGAACTCACCGTACGGGCTCGATTGGCGACCGGCTCCTCCGACCTATCCGCTCCAGATGAACGATCCCGACTACGGTCTGATGCGGCCACCCAATCCCGCCGATCCCACAGACTACGGCGGACCCGACAAGCTGGGACCCTACTCGCGACTGATCTTCAACAAGGGCCGGGCGCTGGTTCGGGTTCGATACGCTCCGAGCGATCCTCGCGTCTTCTCGACCACCCGAGTCGGGGATCTCTTCCAGCCCGGCATGGCGCGGGATTACACGATCATCGAAGCCTATGGCAAGTCAGGCAACTTCTCGCTGAACGACCCCACCCTACTAACCACGCTGAACGGCGTTCAACGCGACGGCTCCGAATCGAAGAAGCTAGTGGCGTTCGTTTCCTGCGGCATCATCGAGCACGCACGCTTCGAAACGAACATCAACAACGTGACGACTCCGGCGGAGATCGGCTGGCCGACCGATGCGGGCGCGACTTATGACGACACCGGCATGGGGGCCCAGGTCGTCAACACGCCGGTCCTGCTGGGCGGGCAGACGCAAATGCCCAATCCGTTCCAATATTCGGCGGCGACTCCGAGCCCGAGCGGGCCTGTTCCCGGAATCCCTTACGGCGGCGACTTCTACAGCAACGCCGATCTGCTGATCTACGGAAATCTCGTCGATTATGCGAACCCGCTCCTCGGCGACGGCTTCCGCGTCGCGGGAACCATTTCGGGCGCCGATCAGAATTCGAAGCTGACCATTGACTATGTGACACCGTCTGGGACCGCTTGGTCCGCCTTGCAGACCGCGAACATCACGAATCCGGCTCTGAACAGCGGCAGCAACCTGTTCAGCACGATCAACGGCATTCTCAAGGACGGGATGGATACGGGCGACCTGAACGGCTATCCGCGCGGAATTCCGCGCGAGGAGCCTCCGTCGCTCGACATCGTTGATCCCGATACCGGGCTCAACCGATATCTCCAGTTGACCGAGTACAGCGGCAAGCTCTATGCGGCCGGCGATTCCGGGCAGTTCGGCTTTGGCGACGGAGTCTACGTCAACAACTCCGCCGACGTCCAAGAGCACATCGACGAGGCGGGACGTCAGAGTGTGGGCAGCGCCGAGTCGCTGCCATACGACTGGCTCAATCCAAACAATGGCCAGAGCAACTCCGGGTGGCAGGGAGCGTTCTACGTTCCGCCCGGCGCGCTGCTTCTCCTCCTGAGCGACGGCTTTGTGATCACCCGCGACAAATCGAATCAGCCGAACCAGCAGTATTGGATGGAGCCGGATGGAACGCCTGGCAAGCGCCCAGGCGCAGCCATGGATTCCACGAATCCGAGCGATGCCGCCAACTCCTCCTTCTGCCGGTTCAAGCTCGTGCCAGACCCGGCGACCGGGATGGTCTACATCTTCAATTCCTATTCCGTACTGAACGGCAACGTCATCGACGTCAACCAGGTGAACAGCTCGAATATCGGCACCTACCGAAGCGCGGGATCGCCGTTCAACGGCGTCCTGTATTTCGCGGGCAACGTCCGGGTTCGAGGCCAGATCCCAACCGATATGCAGCTCACGGTCGTTTCGGGAGCCACGATCTACATCGAGGGGAGCATTACGAAGGGAATCGCGAACAACGGGACCCGATCGAATGTGGCGCTCGGCGCGACGATCACGAGCCCTAGCAAGTCGATGCTGGCCCTGATGGCCGAAGGTTACGTGACCCTGAACACGACCCAGTTCTTTGGGCCGAGCAGCCCCGTTTTCGAGGACAACGAGAACTCCGGGCCGACCGAGTACAACCCGCTGAAGGTCGACCACAGCTCGATCTCGTTCGACGCCGAGTTCGGCCTCGACCAAGACCTGAATCCGGCGGCGTCCAAGGACGGCAGCGCGTTCAATCCCTCGACATGGGTCCCGTTCTCGATGGAGTACGCCCCGTACAACAATCCGAGCGGATTCGAGAACACCAACCTCCTTGTCACCCACACGATGGAGGACGGGGCGGCATCTGCCACCTTCATCAACATGGACGTGAACCGGAACGTGGGCTCGCCGTTCGCGGACGGGACCGGCCCCTGGCAATACCTGTTCCCGCTGAACTCGAACAACGCGGCCTCCCCCTTCTATCCGGTCGGCTTCGTCCAGCCCGATTACTCGGTCGCCAATCAGGTCCCGCTGTACGGGCTTGGCATTCAGACTTGGCAGCGCTACGCGCAGTTCGAATCGGATGCCTTCCCGCTGGTGACGAGCGACTTCACGCTTAGCTCGACGACCTCCGGAATCACGCTCAACGGAGCGGGGACCTCGCCGTCCGGCGTTTACCACCTGCTCGTGGAGAACCTCAACGGCTTCGACATCGGCAGCACGGAGACGGTCGGCGGCACCAGCACGAATCCGTACCTTATTTCGCGCGCGGCGATCGTTCCTCAAGACGTGCAGATCGACGCGACCATCTACGCGGAGCAAGGGTCGTTCTTCGTGATTCCCGGCCCGTGGTTCAATCCGAATCCGAACGACACGCGGGCCAATTACGCGACTCTTGGAGCGTCCCAGGGAGCGCGCGACCAGCAGCGGCTCGAGAACTTCGGAACGACGCCCGAGATGCCGTTCTACGGCGAGACACTCGACGTCAAGATCTCGATTCTTGGCGCGGTGTCCGAGAACATGCCTCCGCCCATCGGCCAGCAAGCCGAGTGGCTCAAGAAGTGGGGCTGGAT
This sequence comes from Fimbriimonadaceae bacterium, assembly GCA_035499755.1. Classification (GTDB taxonomy): domain Bacteria; phylum Armatimonadota; class Fimbriimonadia; order Fimbriimonadales; family Fimbriimonadaceae; genus JAEVZK01. The sequence continues at coordinate 2,846 of DATJYD010000558.1, read as the reverse complement.
TCCTCGCTACCACGGCGCGAGCGGGGAGATGATCCCGGTTCAGCATGTTCCGCCGAACTACAACCTCAACAACATCGAGTGGGCGCCCAATATCACGATCACCTACGATCCGGCTCTCGCGACCGGGCGGAGCGGCGGGTTCGTCGCCTCGGCCGGCCCCACGATCGATCCGAGTTCGATGATCCGATACCAGGCCATCGACGTAACCGGCTCGGGCGGGTACGTCTACTACGCCCTGCCCCCGATTCCCCGCTTGCCCGCAAGTCCAACCATTGCCTATTTCGGAGAGGTGAATCCTTAATGCTCCGCTATCTGGCCGGTCTCGCCGGCATCGCTTCGCTAGTGAGTCTCGGATACGCACAGTCGTATGCGCGAACCACGAACGACCTACGCGTCGGCGTGGTTCTGATCGACAGCGCCCAATCGAACGGTCAGCCGATCGATTACACGCCATACGTTTGGTTCAACCTCGATGCCGATACGGCGATCAAGCCGGCGGGATGGAATCTGTATAATCCGGCCGCGCTGTCGCAGGTCACACAGACGGTCGCCAACCGTTGGGGCGCCATGCAAGTGGGTCAACGCCTCAGCAAGGCGAACGCGGCGTATTGGGAAGTCGTTCTCAGCCAGATGAGCGACACCCAGATCGCCCAGTACGACGCTCTGGAGTTGAGCGCGTACGGATACACGAGCCTCACGTCGATCGAGCGGGATAAGCTGCGCAAGTTCGTGGACCAGGGCGGCGTGCTTTGGATCGATCTGTCTTCGACCGCGAACATCGCCGGCCAGACCACGGCCACTTTCCCCTTGCCGGTCGGGATCTACCCCGGAGGCGGGCCTCTCGTCGGCGCCGATCCGTTCAGCCCGTTGACGACGACGCCCTATTCCCTCGGCCTGGGAAATCTCGAGCAATCGCGCTCCGATACGGCGCTCTCGATGCGGCCCTTTACCTCCGTCGATCCGACGGATTGGCAGATCGAATCCTGGCTGATTACCGATTACGGGATGCATTTCCGGTCGGTCGCAACGGTCGGGAGCGGAGACGCGGTTCTCCTCGGCCAACTTGGCGACGGCTACGTCGTGGTCACCTCATCGGCGGTCGCCTACACGCTCAACCGCGTACCGACCGGCGGCGGCTCCTACAGCGCGAATAACCAGTTCGAGGCGTCGAGCCCCGCCTACGATCAGGCCTCGCAATCGACGGCAAAGTTCGTCGTCAATCTTCTGTCCCTCTCGTCCACCTATTCCCAGGTCGGGAACGGGGCGCGGAAGCAGCACGAGATTCCGATCGACCTGCAGCCGCCCCTTCTGTCCCGCAACCGGATTCCGATGGCGGGCATTGCCCAGACCCAGGCGCCGGTCCTCTATAAGGGCCTGCTCATCGTCTCCGCCGGCAACACTCTGAAGGTCTATGACGCCAATCCGGCGACGGATCAGGATCTCGACGGAAACCCGGACGACGGCCTGCCCGACTATATCAAGGGCGCGCCCTACGACGAACTGTGGGAGTACACGTGCCCGGCGCCGATTTCCGCGCCGACCTGCGTGGAAGTGCCGAGCGCGGCGATCAAGGACCAGATCTTCGTGGTCGACGCGAACGGCAATCTCTACGCCTTCGACGCGTTCAACGTTCTGAACGGGAAGATCAGCGGTTGGCCGTCGGTTCCTGGTGCCAAGAATCCTCTGATTTACGGTCCGGTCAGCCCTCCCGGAAACGCATCGGCCGGTTATCCGAACGGCGAGCCGGAACACGGCCCCTATGCGCCGACGGCTCACGACGGACTTCTCTACATCGCTTCCGTGCAGACGAGCCCCCTGACCGGCGAAGTCTGGGCATTCGATCCGCAATCCCAAACCTACGTGAACTCCGGCGGCAATCCGTGGTACCTCGGCGTCAACGGAACCCAGACGCTGCCCGAGCCTTCGGCCAGCCCGACGATCGGTTACATTCCCGTTCAGGACAACTCCGGCGCGTACGATCTCGTGATGTATCTGCCTGGGCGGCCGACGAACACGCTCGGCCCGACAGGAACGGCTTCGATCACGAGCCTGTGGATGGGCGTCCGCGGAGAAAGCCCGGCCCCGGACAAAATCTCCTTCAATCAGGGGCTTATGGTGGTAACGACTCGCGCGGGCGTCCAGGGCCTGAACGTCTATGACGGCAGCGATGCCGGTAACGACCTCGGCAAGCGCGGCTTGGGAATCAAGCTCTCCTGCATCCATACGAATACCGGCGACCCGTTCTCGGACGCCGACATGAGCACCTACTTCACTGGCCAGGTGATCGAAACCAGCCCCGGCGTTCTTGAGTTTCCTGAGAAGAACAATCTCGACGTGAACACGATCGCAGGCGGCGTCACGATCCGCGTCGACTACACGATCGACTGGGCGCCGGCCGACTATGCCAACGGAAGCTCGTTTACGACCTCCGCGATTCGCGGGCAGCTCTACCTGCCCGACGACTACCAGGACGTGACGACCGCGACCGACCGCCGCTACATTGTCGGCAACATCGCGATGTCGCCGCGAGGCACGATCTACTGCGTCACGAGCACCGAGCACATTCCTAGCGGCGCTTGGGCCGCCAATCCCAACGGAGATCCCCAGGAGAAGACGATGGACTGCGGGTCCTACTACGCGATCCGCGAGGACATCGGCCGGGGCGGTTTCCGGTTGCTGACCCGCTACGATCTCTATCCAAGGCATAACATTCCTTTGAACCAGATCGTCTCGGGCGTGACGGAGGTCGACGAAGTTAACTACGAGCAGACGTTCGAAGACACCGACGGACTTCTGTCGCTTGTCAACACGCCTTATCTGCAAGGGAAGGACTTCTCGCACGAGAC
>DATJYD010000557.1:0-4369 GCA_035499755.1 Fimbriimonadaceae bacterium | reverse complement strand
GGGATATCCGACGTTCACGCGCTCCGAGAGGATCAACTTGCAGGAGGGACGGTTTCGGTAGGCCAGTTCGACGTTGTGGAACGGCAGATTGTAGGCGGGCCAGACCCCGAACTTGCCATTCACGACCGGTTGCTCAGCGGGCGGCTCGGCGCCGGGTGTGTTCAGCAGGTCGGTGAAGGCGTCCTTCCCGGAGAGTCCGGCGAACTTCCTGACGAAGGGAGACCCCTCGTAGCCAACCGCGCTCGATACCCGGATCTCATCTCCGGACCGCGTAACCAAGCGCAACTGCTCGGCGCCAGACCCGAGGTCGAGGGCCGTCGTCTTCGACTCGTCGATCGCCTTGGCCTCCTCCGCGGTGAGACCGGGGACGTCGGCGGTATCGACTTCGGCGATCTGGTTGCCCTGCGGGCTGCGGCACCAGATATGGGCTCCGCGGCCCGGCGTCACCGCCCATACCCATACCGCCCCGTTCGGGGTGAGCCACGTCGCGGAGGACTGCTCATCGAGCCGAACCATCCAAACCTCGCGGTTCTCACCGTTTCGCTGGTTTTCGCTCAAGGCGTAAACGGTCGCCGCCTCCGCGCCAGAGCCTTCAGGCTTCGCGGTGAACGTGAACCGGGAATTTGCGCGGACGCTTGAGGAAGGTTTGCCCGCGGTTCGCAAGCCAAACCCAACGCAAGCCAGAGCCACGGTCACGCCTGGCGCCCAAAGAACGATCTTCATCGCTGACCCCTCACTTCCTTCACGTACTCATCGATCCACGGCTGGTCGTCGAACACCATGTTGTCGCCGGCCGAAGCGTGGGCAAGGATGTAGAAGACCTTGGACTTCCCGCCCTTGATTGGGACCGTGATCTCCTCGACGGGCCAGACCTGAATCCGGCGATCGCCGGCAGTTTCCACCGCGGGCGTCCCGATCGACTCCAACCTGACATGGCCAAAGTCGATAGCTCGGCTCATCTGAGCGAGATCGGAAATGCCCCAATTGCCACCGATCACCTGTTGCCCGCCCTCCTCTTGGCCATCAGCTCCGAATATCCAGAGGGTCCCGTAGTCCGCCATATGGCCAATCGAGTCGTTCTGCCCGTACGTCTTCTGAAGGCCACTCTCGAAGTAGACGACGCGGCCGCTATCGGTTACGCCCATGAACGGCACGTCCATGTAGCACGGCCTACTCCAGAGTTGGACTTCGCCGGGTTTTCCATCGACTGTCGTGAGCAACGATAAAGTCATTGCCCCTCCCTTGAACTTCACGTTCTTGGCCTCGTACCGGCGGAATCTAAGATGGTAGACCCCGCTCTTCGAACGGGCGTTTCGTTCCGACGTCACGGTGGCAGACTCGTCCTCCGAGGCGTCGATCGGGCGGCTGGCGATGAGGCCGGCATAGGCACGTTCCTTCACCGCGTACGTCTGCGGATCGAGAACCAGAATATAGTGCTTCCCTCGACGATCCAAGATCTCGATTTGATTCCGGCTGTAATCGGACATGCCCATCTGTCGGATCGGCATCCAGCCACTCATCGCGAGAATCAACGGCGACTGCCATTCGAGATCGGCTTTCGCTTCGGCCGCGCTCTTGAAGCCGCCGAGGGTTACCAAATTGGTCACATGCCGGATGCCGGCTAAACCGTCGACGAAGCTCAACGTCGCCGTTCGATCTCCGAACTCGAAAAGAAGAGTCAGCCCGAACACGGAGTAGGCGGCGTCGGGGACCTTGTTGAACTGATGGACCTGGTCGAGGCGGACGATCTGAGAAACTAGGCGGTCCTGCTGCGGAACGATCCAGACCCGCTCCACACCCTTTCCGTCGGTAGGTTTGGCTACCCAGAACCGGAAGTGGTTCCAGAATCCGAAAGGCGGCTGAATCGCAGGAAGCTCGTAGGCAGGATTCGTGAGGGTTTCGGCAAGGAGGTCGTCCTTCTTGTTGGCGTGCGCGACCGCGCAGACCGGCACTTGCGCGCCCTTGGGCCAGAAGGCGATGTAGCGCTCCTGGGTACCGTCCGTAAACGGGACGGCGATCTCCTCGAGGTCGCCGTTCCGGAGTGTAGCGGCCTGCGTCTTCTCCTTTACGACCTGGCGTGCCCGGACCCGTTCGCGAGCGGCCGGATAGAGTCCCGGCGTCCACGAGCCAAGCACGTCTCCGTTGCGGTCACGGAGGGAGAAGGAACCGAAATCCATCGGCCCCGTCCAGCCGGTTCCCGCCATGATCCAAACGCGCCCGCTCCGTGTGATCCAGTGGGCGATGTACTTGTTCTCTTCTCGTCGCCTCCACTCGAGAGTCTTCGTGCCATCCGCGAACACCGCATAGAAGGCGTAAGTCGTCTCAAAGCCAGGCCCACCTCTCGCGATCTCCGCTTGGCCACTACGAAACCTATCCTTCGTCTGTGCGGTCAACTCGTACCGAACCGGCGTTTTTTGGGGCGGAGGCGATGACCCCAAGGTCAGCAGGAGCGGCAACACAACGATCGGCGCCCATAGTCTCATCACAACCTCTGTGACTTGGACGTGCGAATACGTTCAGAGATACTGCGAGGGACGCCGAACTTCTCGTCACCCCCCGAAGCGCACGGAGCGGAGCCTGCGCATTAGGATCGCCGGGACCCTAACGCTTCACCCCATGTGGGCGATGATGTTGTCGCCGAACTCAGAGCACTTGATCTCCGTAGCACCTTCCGTCAGCCGCGCGAAGTCGTAGGTGACCCGCCCCGAAGAGATCGCCCCTTCGACGCCCCTCACAATCAGGTCCGCCGCCTCCGTCCACTTCATGTAGCGGAACATCATCTCGCCGCTGAGGATCACGCTGCATGGATTGACGACGTCCTTGTTCGCGTACTTGGGCGCGGTGCCGTGGGTGGCCTCGAAGATCGCATGCCCGGTGATGTAGTTGATGTTCGCGCCGGGAGCGATGCCGATTCCTCCGACCTGGGCGGCAAGGGCGTCGCTCAGATAATCGCCGTTCAGGTTAAGGGTCGCGATAACGTCGAACTCCTTCGGACGGGTCAGCACCTGCTGAAGCGTGATGTCCGCAATCGAGTCCTTGATCACGATGCCCGCTCCCGGCTTCCCGTCAGGAATGACGCACCACGGTCCACCGTCGAGTTCGACCGCACCGAAGAACTCCCTCGCGACCTGGTAGCCCCAGTCACGGAACGAGCCTTCCGTGAACTTCATGATGTTCCCTTTGTGGACGAGGTTGACTGACTTGCGGCCAGTCGAGATCGCATAGCTGATCGCGCTGTGGACGAGCCGCTCGGTTCCCAGATAGCTGACCGGCTTGATCCCGACTCCCACCTGCACGGGCAGATCGCGAGCCGGCGCCCCGATCCCTTCGAGCGTCTTCCCCCAGACGTCGTTCCTCTCCTTCGTTCCGAACCGGACTTTCCCAAACTCCTTGGGAAACTCCGAGGCGAAAAAGTCGAGGACCTTCTGAGCCTCCGGGCTTCCCGCGGTCCATTCGATGCCGGCGTAGATGTCCTCCGTGTTCTCGCGAAAGATCACCATATCGACGGCACCCGGATCCTTGACCGGAGACGGAACGCCTTTGAACCAACGCACGGGGCGCAGGCAGACATAGAGGTCGAGCATCTGACGCAACGCAACGTTCAGCGAGCGGATCCCGCCCCCGACCGGCGTGGTTAACGGCCCTTTGATCCCGACGAGATGCTCTTTGAAGGCATCCAGCGTCGCATCGGGAAGCCAGCTCCCGGTTTCGTTATAGGCTTTCTCTCCGGCGAGGACTTCGCGCCATTCCACCTTCCGGTTGCCACCATAGGCCTTTTCGACCGCGGCATCGAAGACTCGCACGCTCGCGCGCCAAATGTCCGGGCCTGTGCCGTCGCCTTCGATGAATGGAAGAATGGGGTTATCGGGGACGTCCAGCCCCTGCGCCGTCATTGAGATTGAGGAAGCCATAACGGAGCGGAAGCATACCAGCGGCAACTCAATGGAACCGGATGACCAGCTCGTTGATCGTGCCGTTCTTCCACTGATAGAGCTTGTCCGCCATCCTGGAAACCGCGGGCCTCGAGCAATCGATGTTTCGACGCCCCGCGATCAAGTAATACCGCTTGCCCATCTCTTGGGCGATCCGTAGTTCCGCGTTGACGTTCGGGGCTCTGTGCGTGTACTCGCCGCAGAGGACGACGACGGCATCCACGTGGCTGATCCTCGCACGAAGCCGCTCCAAGACTTCTTCGGACGGAGCTTCGTGCGAAGAGCAGTCGAAGACCGTAAACCGCGCGCCTCGCGTTCTGCCTTCATCCACGAGCCGAGGAACAAGATCCTTATCGCGGTCGATATCGAACGACGCGAAGACTCTTATAAGCGCCACCTGCGTTTGGTTTAACGCGGGTGCCGTCCCTCCGGTTTCA
>DATJYD010000556.1:0-2270 GCA_035499755.1 Fimbriimonadaceae bacterium | reverse complement strand
ATACGGGCGATCCCGTGCTCTACCTTTCCGATCCGCATGGCGTCGACCGCACGACTCGCCGCGCCATGCTGAACGATCTCGGCAAGCTCAACAAGCTGCGGCTGAATCTCATGGGCGACCCTGAAATCTCGACCCGAATCACCCAATACGAACTGGCGTTCCGCATGCAGGCGAGCGTGCCGGAGTTGCTCGACATCTCAAAGGAGCCGGCCGCCGTCATGGAGATGTACGGTCCTGAGGTCAAGAAACCCGGCACGTACGCCTTCAACTGCCTGCTGGCGAGACGCTTGGCCGAGCGCGGCGTGCGGTTCGTCCAGCTGTTCCATATGGGCTGGGACCAGCACTTCAATCTGCCCAAAGCGATTGCCGGGCAGACCTACGACACGGATCAGCCTACGGCCGCGCTCATCAAGGACCTTAAGCAACGGGGAATGCTCGACGACACGCTCGTCGTATGGGGCGGCGAGTTTGGGCGGACCGTCTACTCGCAGGGCGATCTCACCGCAACCGATTACGGCCGCGACCATCACCCCCGCTGCTTCACCATGTTTATGGCGGGGGGCGGCTTCAAGGGCGGGCTGGCTTACGGAAAGACGGACGACTACTGTTACAACATCGTCGAGAATCCGGTGAGCGTGCATGACCTTCATGCGACCCTGCTCTACTTGCTCGGGATCGATCACACGCGCCTGACCTTCCGCTATCAGGGCCGGGATTTCCGGCTCACGGACGTCTACGGCGAGGTCATGAAGCCTCTGCTTGCGTAGGGCCGGGGCGGTCTCTGACCCGATTCATGCCTGTGGAGGGCGATACGGCATTGGCCGAGTTCGCCCTCTGAATCTGTCATTCCTAGTGAGGCTGTGCTGGCAGAATTGCCGGTTCTCCCGCCTTACGGCCCGGAGGCGTCGCCGGAGGACCGAAATGTTTAGTAGTGCGCTCGTTTCTGGGCGTCGGGGCCAGGAAGGCAGCCATTGATCACAGGGATTGCGATCGAACTCCAGGAGCCCGGGATCACCGCGGATTCCGGGCGGCCGGGGGCGTACCCATCGGCTCGGGAGGGCCGCGCCGATCATGCCTGATCTCACGCCCGCGGACCTGGCCGACTCCCGCATCTTCGTTCTCGATGATAACCCCGCGAACCTGCTCTTCATGGAGCGCCTTCTCGGTCGGGCCGGATACGCCGACATTCGCTGCTGTTCCGAGCCCACCGAAGCGGAGCGGATCTGTCTCGAATACAATCCCGATCTCATCATTCTGGACCTCCACATGCCCGGGATGTCCGGTTACGAGGTTCTTGCGAGCCTCCGCGGCAACGGCCGTTTTCCTGGCTTTCTCCCGATCCTCGTCTTTACCGCCGACGTAACCGGCGACGCGAAGCATCAGGCTCTGCAACTGGGCGCGAGCGACTTTCTGACGAAGCCGGGCGACATGAGCGAGATCACGCTTCGGGTTCGGAACTTCCTGGAGATGCGGCGTCTGTATCGGGAGCTCGAGGAACAGAAGTCGATGCTCGAGGAGCGGGTCGTCGAGAGAACCCAAAGTCTGATCGACGCTCAGCTCGAGATCGTAGAGCGGCTTGCCCTGGCCTGCGATTACCGCGACGACGACACCGGCGAGCATTGCGGGCGCGTGGGCGACCTGTCGTACGATATCGCCATCGAGCTTGGGGTCTCCAAGCCGGAAGCCGATCTCATTCGCCTCGCGGCGCCTCTTCATGACATCGGCAAGGTGGGAGTCACCGACGCCGTTCTGCGCAAGCCGGGCAGCCTAACGAAGAACGAATTCGAAGAAGTGAAGGCGCACACGGTGATCGGAGGCAAGATCCTTGCCGGCAGCCGCGCGGAGGTCCTCCAGATGGCCCACACGATCGCCCTGAGCCACCACGAGCGATGGGACGGGACAGGCTATCCCGCGGGAATCAGAGGCGAGGAGATACCCCTTCCCGGGCGGATCGTCGCCGTCGCCGACGTGTTCGACGCTCTGACCCACAAGCGGCCCTATAAAGATCCATGGCCTCTCGATGCCGCGCTTGCCGAGATCGAGAAATCCGCTTGGACTCAGTTCGACCCTGCTGTCGTTTCCGCTTTCTTGAGAGTGATCCGGATGCGGGACGAACTGGCGGCCTGATCTTCCTAGCTCTAGCGCAGCCTCCACTCGAGGATTCCTGCCGAAAACCCCGCTTGCAGGACCGCGTCTATGCGGAACTTCGCGGCGGTGACCGGCGAGAAGGTCAGCGTGTTGAAGCGGTCGATCGCCAAGCCGTACTCGGA
>DATJYD010000555.1:0-2825 GCA_035499755.1 Fimbriimonadaceae bacterium | reverse complement strand
CATGATCGCGTTGATCAGGCCGGTGACGTGCCACATGCCGCGCGCGGAGTCCGCGGGCGGATGCTCGCTGTCGGGAGCGGTCGGGACGATCCAACAGACCTGAGGCAAGTAGTTGTTCGAGACGTCCTTGTAGAACTGGTTGAGCTGGACGAGGTGATCCATCAGCTTCGGATTGTCCTTGAACTCCTTAAAGCCGGGGAGCGGGTTCCACAGGGAGTGCTTGTGGGGATTGGGTTTCTCGTCGTAGTACTTCCAGTCGACGTTCGACTTCTCGAAGAGATCGACCATCGTGGGGAAGGTGTAGACGTCCTCCTGGCCGGCGATCCTCGGCCCGGGGTTGTTGACGAGGCCGCCGGATTGCGCGGCGATGGTATAGAGGTGGTTAGGCTCGCTGGGGCCTGGCAGGGACGAGAAGAAGGCGTCGCAAAGGGTGAATCGGCGGGCGTATTCCCAGTAGTTCGGGATCTCGTGATAGTCGTAGTACGACATCGTGTACTTCACCCAATCCGGGGCGAACTCACCGGGGGGCTTGGCCCGTTGTCGCGGGCCCTTCTCAAGTTGGCCGTTCCTTGCCGCCGCTCCCTGACGAGTATTGGTGGGGAGGGGACCGCTCACGGGATGGATGTCGTCGGGATCGATTTGGGGGACCGGGCCGTGCCAGTAATAGGTCAGCGCGGCGGGCCACTCGGCCCACATGAAGCCATCCATCTTGCCGCCGTCCATGGCCGCATGGGCGGCTTGCCAGCTATGGTTGAGGTCGTGAGGGATGGAGGTTTGGCTGAGATGGAAGGGCTCCATCACGGGAGGGCCGCCCGGGTGGGTCGGAAGCTTGACTCCGCTCGGAATGCCGTTCGCGCCAGGGAAGGTACCGAAGTAGTGATCGAACGTGATGTTCTCTTGGATGATGTAGACGAAGTGCTTGAACGGCGTCTTCAGCGGCTGATTCTGCATCCCAGCCGCGAGGGCTGCGAGAGCGGCGACGATCATTCCCAATCCTCCCACCCGGCGATCTTGCCAGGCATCGAGCGTTTACGGTAGAGACGGCCAGTGCCGCGGTTTGTTCTCCTACGTATGTCGCCTCCTTGCGATGTCCGGCATCCACTCCCGTCAGATTCCACCTCGCCGGACGCAGGGGGAGACGTGCCGAGCACTCCGCTCCCAGTAAACTCCGCGAATGCCCGAAGACCACGAAATGGCATTCGAGACCAAGGTTATCCATGCGGGCGTGCAGCCCGACGAACTGACGGGTGCGGTGATGACTCCGATCTATCAGACGAGCACCTATGCTCAGGCCTCGCCCGGAAGGCACAAGGGCTACGAATACAGCCGCACCGACAACCCGACGCGAACGGTCCTGCAAGAACAGCTCGCGGCGATCGAGAATGCGGAGAAATGCCTCGTCTTTTCAAGCGGCCTGGCCGCCGAAGACGCCGTGCTCAACCTGCTTGCCGCCGGCGACCACGTGATCGCGGGCAACGATCTTTACGGTGGCACCTACCGGCTTTTCACCAAGGTCGCCGTTCACCGCGGGATCGAGTTCACGTTCGTCGATCCCAACGACGAGGCGAAGCTGAGGGCGGCGTTCACGCCGAAGACCAAGCTCGTCTGGATCGAGACACCTACCAATCCTCTGATGAATCTCGTCGACATCCGCCGGGCGGCGACGATCGCCCACGAGCACGACTGCTTGCTGGGAGTCGACAACACCTTCATGTCGCCGTACAACCAGCGGCCGATCGAATTGGGCGCGGACATCGCGATGCACTCGATGACGAAGTATCTCAACGGCCACAGCGACGTGGTGATGGGCGCGCTGATGATGAACGACCGGGAGATGAAGCCACCAAAGCGCACCTGGGAAGATCCCAACTTCGCGGCTCCGCGCACGCTCTACGCGCGATTGAAGTTCCTTCAGAATGCGGTCGGCGCCACGCCCGGTCCCTTCGATTGCTTCCTCGTTTTGCGCGGCCTGAAGACGCTCGCGGTGCGGATGGAGAGACATAACGCCAATGCCCTGAAGGTTGCGCGATTCCTGGAGGGGCATCCGCGGGTCGAGCGAGTTCTCTATCCCGGCCTCGAATCGCATCCAGGACACCGGCTGGCTCTCAAGCAAATGAGCGGGTTTGGGGGAATGCTGACGTTCTTCCTTCGCGGCGGGCTGGAGGAGTCGCGGCGGTTTCTGGAGTCGGTGCAACTGTTCACCTTGGCAGAATCCCTTGGCGGGGTCGAAAGCCTCATCGAGCACCCGGCGATCATGACCCATGCCTCCGTGCCGCCCGACGTGCGCGCCAATATTGGGCTGACCGACAATCTGATCCGGGTCAGCGTAGGGATCGAGAGCGCCGACGACCTCATCCGCGATCTCCAACAGGCATTGTCGGCTTAGAGAGGTCATTTGCGCCTGGCAGAGCGACTAGCGAAGCCGCCTTAGACGCTCGAACATGGGGGAGTAGTTCGCTTACTTTCTTAAATTCGCATAAGGACTAGGTCTTTCGACCGGAATTGATGAAAGATAGCTTAAAGGGAACTCGCCGGGATCCATTCCGGGTAACTTGATATCAGCGCAAACGCCGTTTATGGTGGCATCAAACACCGGCATGCGAAGGCGCCTCCAAGCCACCCAGATGGAGGGCCGAAACACGGAACCTACGTCAGCGTAGGCCAAGGCATCGGCTGCCGGCGAACGAAGCACCCCGGCAGCCTTTTTTTCTCCAAGGTCTTGTGCCGGTAGCGGACATTGCGTCGCGCCGCCGAGCTCAAGCAAGGCTCGGTCGGGGTTCAGCGACCCGGCGTCGGAGGACTCACACAAGCCGGCAAGCGCCTTT
>DATJYD010000554.1:0-3108 GCA_035499755.1 Fimbriimonadaceae bacterium | reverse complement strand
CTTCAGGACGTCGACCACCTCTTCGCAGGGGCGGGCGCCGAGTATCTCTTCCCGACCCAGATCATCCCGGGTTCGGAAACATACCTGGAGCTCGACGCATTTCTGCACACGACCGCGAGCAGCAACATCACCGTATTCCCGCTGACGCTCAACCAGCGCTTCTACGGCGGCCCGGGAAGCAGCCTGTTCGGACGTGAAGGCCGCAGCTTCTTCTTCCTCGGCGGAGGAGTCACTTGGATCGATCCGCGCGGCTCAGCCAAGCTGACTTTCCACGGCGGCTTTGGAAGCGACATCGGCCCCCGGATGTTCACCGAGGCGGCTCTGTTCCTTTCCGACGGAGAGTCGAGCGGCCTGCGGAACACCGGCGTCAGCCTGTCCATCGGCTACCGGTTCTAAACCCAAGCCGGCCCGAGTTGACAGCCTCCCCTCTTCCGCTTGGAGGGGAGGCTGTTCTGTTTGGGGGCTGCCCGAAGAACTACGCGGCCCTTTTCAATCTCTGGCCGGCACCGCTATTTGCGGCCCAGGACGCGGTTCACGGCCGTCTGAAGGGCCTTATCGTCGAATTCGCGGTTTCCCTCTTTATCAAGAACGCGAACGATGGGGAGGATCTTGTTGAATCCGCCGGTGGCGGAATCGAGGTCGGCCGCGATGTCCAGCATCTGAAGGCCGTCTCCAAGCACGTCCGCCAGCGGTCTGGTCTCGAAATGTCCCTTGGTCCGGGCGATGTACTCGAAGATGCCGCGGATGCGCTCCGAGCCCGATCCCGCGCAAGCGTAGGAGCCATTCTGAAATCTCGCCCCGGCGCCATCGAAGAAGTAAACGCCAAAACGCTGAGTTTTGAGATCGAAGGCGGCGACGATCGGGAGAAAGACGCCGATCCCCTGGGCGGCCATCGGCGCGTTCCCGGCAAGCGATTTCGAGATCTCGGTGAGCTTTCCTTCGAGCGACATCTCGTTCAGGACGGTTCGCCGGTAGTACTTGAAGGAGTGCTTGAGGAATCGGCAGACCTCCACGGACCTCGCGAACGCCCCGCTGATGGCTACAACCGTATGATCGTCCAACGCCAGCACTTTTTCAGCCTGGTCGTACATGATCAGGTTGCCTGCGGTCGCCCGCCGGTCGGCGATGATGACGACGCCTTCATCGAAGCGCAACGCGATCACGGTCGTGCCGTGAACCTCGTCGGGGTGAGCGCCGATCTCGCCCTGGGGAGGGGCGACGAGATCGCGGAAGGTCGTCGGTCGAACGGCGATCATTCGCCTGAACGCTGCCGGTAGCGCTTCGCTTGATCCGGGTCCACCTTCTTCATGCGGCGAAGCAGTTCATTACCGCCGCCCGGCTTGCGCACTTCCGGCCGCGACGGGCCGCTTTCGTCGCCGAGCTTCTTGCCTGGATCCGGTGTCAGGGGCCTTGTCAATCGATCTCCCTCGCTCACTACATTCGCTCCTTTATCAATTTGATGAACGTTCCTACGTCCCCAATCTCCCTCAGTTCCGATGGGTAGGACGCGTCCGGCCGCAATTCCAATTCAACCCGATTGCCGTCGACCTCGAAGGTCAGCGAACTCCAACTCACCGCTCTCAGATACTCGCGAAATCTGGCGACCGCAGCCCCGCGTGCAACCGCCCGGGTTGGCTCGAACACTTCCGCAATCCGCGGAAGGATCTCGCTATCCGGCGGGTCGGCCTCGATCACTCCCATTTCTTGAAGCGCCGCATGTAGGCCTTCTTCAGGGTCTACGTTGTGGTATTCGAGGTCGAAGGCCTGCAGGCTAGGATGGTCCCAATCGAGACCTTCCTCCTCCATGAAGTGCTCGAGCATCGCTCGCTTCGCCGCCCAATCGACCTGGGACTGCACGGTCGGCGGGTCTTTACCGATCGCGTCGAGAACCTCCCGCGAGTTCTGGATGGTCCATCGATCGTCTTCATCCAGTTCAAGGGTGGCTTCGGCCGCCGAGAAATAGGACTCGAAGATCTCCCGAGCGTTCGTCCAGTTCCGCCCTTCGAGTTGCACGGCAAACTCGTGCTGCTGGTCGCGGCTGATCGATTGCAGCGCCGCGACCGGATTCGCGATTCGCCAGGCGGGCGCCGTCCCCTGAGCGCAGAGCTTGAGGGCGAGCTTGACGAGTCCGGCCTTGCGCGCCGTGCACCGGGGAATCATGTTCGCATCCCCGCAGATCACGTGTAGCCGGATCCAATCCCGAGGGTCCGCATGGGGTTCGTCTCGCGTGTTGAAGATCGGACGACGGAAGAGCGTCTCGGCATTGGCCGTCTCGGAGAAGAAGTCCGCCCGCTGGCTGAGCTGATAATCGCACTGCGGACCCGATTCGGACCCTGCCTTGCCGGCTCCCGCTAGCACCGGCCGCACCACGAACATGGGAAGGAGAGCCGCGTATAGCTTGTCAAATCCGAGATGCCTCGGAGTGAGGTAGCTCTCGTGGGTGCCGTATGAGGCGCCATGGAAATCCGTGTTGTTCTTGTAGATGCGGATGGAATGGCCGGAAGCGGCTGAATGGGCTCGGGCAGCTCGCAACACGACTGCCTCGCCCGCGAGATCGTGCAGAGCGAGTTCATCGAGCGAGAGGCACTCCGGCGTCGAGTACTCCGGGTGACCGTGATCGTTGTAGAAGCGAGCGCCGTTGGGGAGGACGCGATCCGAACGCACTTCCTGATCCTTCCCGTGGACGCGGCCCCGGTCGAACTTGGCGTCCACCGGGTCCGCGGTCAGGCGCTCGAGCTTGAATCCGCGGAGATCGGCGCGAGGCGACTCGTACCGGTAGTCCCAACCAATAAAGCACTCGCCCGGATAATTCCGGACGAGTGCCATAGCGTCGTCGACCTGATCCTCCGCCCCGCGGCCTTCGAGAAAGATCCCGTATTCTGTCTCGATGCCCGCGAGAATGGGGCCCGTCATTTGCGATAGACGATGAATTTCCCGGAAGCAGAGAAGGTCGGAGGCAGGTTGGTCGGGTCCAGCGTGTAGTGGCCGGAGTGAACGCTCGAGAGGCTGCTCGAATCGATGTCCGTCACGGTTCCGGTGATTTGGAAGTTCACGTTAGACGGATCGGAGATCTGACTCACCGGCCATGCCACGATCGTCGACGTCACG
>DATJYD010000553.1:0-2005 GCA_035499755.1 Fimbriimonadaceae bacterium | reverse complement strand
ATCCGCGGCGGCGCTGATGCGATCGTCAGGGACCATGGAGGGCAATCCCAACTCCGTTCGAAGGGCATTGACGGCATCGAATATCGGCGCAGCGCCTTTGTTTCCGGGGGCCGTCGCGCCGCTCATAACCACGAAGCTCCAGTCCTGTCGCGCGACCAGTTGGTTCTCAATAGTCGCTTCGCAGTCGACGGCATAGAGCCCGGGAGTCAGGGACGCCGCGGGCTTGCCCTCGATCATGCCGGATGCGGCGTTGTAGGCGGCCACGACGGGCTGGCCGTTGATCCGCATCTCGACCCGGCCGATATGCCCGCCACCGGTTGGAGTCAGCTTCCAAGTGATCGCCGGGGCTCTGGGAACGCTGCCGGTGGGACGGTATTCTCCGTAGATCGCCGAGACTTCGGCCGGCGAGAGCACGCAGAGACAGGCGAAGATCGGTACAAATCGGCCGCGCATTGGAGGGTCCGCCGCCGTTGGGCGGCAAGCGGTTTCTTCCGCGTTTGGACCTCGCGAACCCCCGTAGATTTACCAGGTGGCGCGGCTCCGCCCCCCCCGTCTCCTTAAAGCTTGCTAAGCGTTCCGAACTGCCTTGAACGGAGTTCGTCGTTACAGGTTGACTAACCGAAACGTTGGAATAAGTGTATGGAGAGAGAACGAGCGCGCAGGATGCGCGGTGGCCCCTATTCTCGTATCGCGGCGACCTTGGCCGCATGCCTCGCGGCAGCGCCGTCCATGGCTCAGCAGACCTCGGTCGCGCCTGACCCGACCGAGCCTCTGCGGAGATTCCCGATTTCCTTCCTCGTCAGCCGGCCCGGCACCGATGGCACGTTCGTGTCTCTGCTCAGACTCGACGCGCTCCATCCCAAGGACGATCTCGAGCTGAAGGTCGATCCGGACCTGGCCAATAAGTGGACCTTCGTCGCGGCGACCGTCGCCGCGGGCCAGCAGATCCAGGTCAAGAGCTGGAACCTCTGGGATCGGAAGTGGAAGAACAAGCCGATCCCGATCGGGAAGATTCCCGGCGGCGACATCGTGCCGCTCTTCTTCCTTGTTCTCAACCAGGGGCATCAGGGGCGCGTATCCGATGCCATTCACCACGCCCTGGAGACTTCCGCCGGGCAGCTCATCTCGGAGACCGCCTCGTTCGAGAGCATCTACCAGGAGCAGAACCGGCTTCTCAACTTCATGAGCGCCTACGCCTCGCTCGGTCCCAAGCAAACTTCTGATCCCACGCTGCTCAAGCTCCGGATCGCGGAGATCAACGCCGACCTTGGGATGCCCTACGATCCCAATGCGCCTCAAACTCAGCCGGGCGATCTCATGCACGGACTCGACGCAGGCATGGGCATCCTCACCGCGCTGCGCCAGACCCCGGACAACCCGCTTCCCGCCGCGGCGATGACCCAGCAGCAGCTTCCGCCCATCGTGTCCGACTGGGTCGGGCTCGTCGGTAGCCTCATGCACATCTTCGTCAAGCCTCCGCGCGAGGTCAAGCTGACCTTCATTCCCGCGTCCGCGACGGAAGCCGACCCGACGTTTTCGCACTCCCAAGCCGACCCCGATCAATGGATGCAGCTCATGACTCAGCGGGTCCTGGATACGACCGGCGATTCGCTGCCGGCATTGGTTTTCCGGCCGGACTACGTCGCGACGCCAGCGGCGATCAAGATCCCCGAGTTCACGAACTGCGCCGTCCTCTGCACGACCAATCAGGCCTCCGTGCCGCTTGCGGAGAACTGCCGCTCGCTGTTCCTGCATCCATGGTCGTGGGATTGGGAGAAGAGCGACGACGGAAATGATTTCGAGCCCCTTCGCGACGCCCGCCTCGTTCCCGGCAGCGGCCTCGTCTTTCCCATCGACCCGGCAATGTGGGGCAACGATGGCGAGAAGACGATCTATATCCGCGCGCATGTCGGCTTCGCGTTGGTCAAGCCTTTCAAGGTCACCCTGGTCAAGGCGTTTCCTCAGAGATGGAGCGACGACCCCTCGAATGATCTCAGCGTCGGCG
>DATJYD010000552.1:0-3457 GCA_035499755.1 Fimbriimonadaceae bacterium | reverse complement strand
GCACCGCGCCGGGACCGGCGTTGTAGGCGGCAAGCGCGAGGATGAGGCCGCGGAACGAGATTCCGCCCGCCGTCGCGCCGTAGTCGTTCAGGTGGCCGCGAACCAGACGGACGGTCGCGGAAAGGTTCTCCATCGTGTCGTAGGCGTTGGAGACGCCCATCTCGCGCACGTTGCTGGGCATGAGCTGGCCGAGTCCCATCGCCCCCTTGTTGCTGGTCTCGTTCGGATTGAAATCGCTCTCCACCATCACCATCGCCATGATGAGCCGGGCGTCGACTCCGTAGCGGAGGCTGAAGCCGATGATGCCGTTCGCGATCTCCATCGCCTTCGCGTTCGAGAGGCGGGGATTGTCGTGCCGAATGAAAGCGGCGTAATAGGGCGCGACCTCGCTCGATGGCAGATTCCAATCCTTGGGGACCTTTTGGTGACGGAACGGGAGATACGGGTCCCCCTTCTCGCCCTGCATCTCCTTCGCCTTTCGTGCCGCTTCTTCCTGCGCCTTGCGCTGTTCCTCCCGCTCGATCGGACCGATCTCATCTTCAGGCGCGGAGGCAATCAGCGTGGCCTGGAGAGGAGCATTCTCCCCAGCCCGGCTCGCTTTGATCAGCAGGCGGACGGCGACTTCGTTTCCGCCCTGCAGCCAGTTCGGGATGGCGTCGGAATCGACGGTCTCACATTGGCGGTCGGCGCGCTCGACGAGAAGGGAGAACCGGTTCCCGACCTGGAAAGTCCCCTTAACGGTGCCCTGTAGCTCCATCACGCGAGTACCGATCAGCGTTTCCAGCGCGGGGACGGGCACCGCCTGATGGATCCCGTATTGCTTTCGCAGCGCGAGATAGGTCTTCAAGCTCTGTCCCCAACCCGACCCGCAGAGAGCGAGGAGGCTGGGGATGATGAGGAGACGGCGAAACATCTTGAGAATCGAGGATTGAAGGAATGAGAATTGGGGAGGTTTGACCGCTTCGTCGCGTCCATCCTTATGACGTCGGCGGTCGGATTGCCCGTTCAATTCGCGCATTCTGGCGGAGAGATCGGGATTCGAACCCGAGAAGGCGTGTTAACACCTTACCCACTTAGCAGGCGGGCGCTTTCGTCCACTCAGCCATCTCTCCGCTACCCGGTCATTATAACATCATCGGCGGCAACCGCTCGAAGCCGGAGGACGTAGCGTTGCCGAGCGAGGAGGTTGTCGAGGCTTCATCAGGCGCGCAGCGCTTTCTCTCAATGCAGGGCGCCGGAGGACCGGGTCCTCGGGCCGGAGTTGTTCAGCACTCCGAGGGGGTGCGGCGAGGTCTCCTCAGGTTCATTTCCTGGAGAAAGGCGAGATCGGTGAGGATGGAGGCGACGGGCCCGTCGTATCGGACCCGGTGATCCTCGCCGAGCACAATCGCCCGATCTGCCAGGTCGGGCAAGACGTCGACATGGTGAGTCGCGGAGACGATCGTCCGCCCGGATTGCGAAAGCGCGCCCAGCACGTCGAGCATCTTTGCCTCGCTCCTCGCATCGAGGCCGGCCGTCGGCTCGTCGAGGAGGATGACGCCCGGGGCCAGGGTGAGAATCGATCCGAAGGCGACCAGTTTCTTCTGTCCCGCGCTCAGGGCCTCGGGACTTCGCTCGGCGAGGCCGGAGATTCCCAGCAGCTCCATGGTGTCGGAGATCCTCGATTCGATCTGCTCGCGGGGAATGTCGAGCTGCAGGGGGCCGTAGGCAAGTTCCTCGCGCACCGTGGAATTGAAGAGCTGAACGTCGGCGTTCTGGAACAGAAAGGCCACCTCTTTCCGAAACCGGGGGCCAAACTCGGTCCGATCGAGGGCGGCTTCGGACAGCGTCTCCCCGAACGCCGAGATCCTGCCCTCGGTCGCGAAGTACAACCCGTCGAGCAAATGGAGGAGTGTCGACTTGCCGCTGCCGTTTGCTCCGAGGAGAGCGACCCGCTCGCCTTCGCCAATCTCGAAATCGATCCCGACGAGGGAAGGCTCGAACCCCGGATAGGCGAAGCCGGCGCCCTTGGCCGCGAAGATCGCCACCGCCTAGCCCAACCCCGCTAGTAAAAGGACGAAGGCGAGACCGGCGATAAGGAAAGCCCAGTCGCGTCCGGCGGCTCGGAACCACTCGAATGAACGCACCTCCCCGCGGAAGCCCCGGGCGACCATCGCGCGATGCACGCCCTGACTCAGGGCTTGGGAACGACGAAAGAGCGATCCCATGCCCGCCGCGATCCAGTTGTGCTGGGCACGCAGGCCGGATTCGTGGACGGTTCGGCTGATCTTCGCCATATGGATCTCCTCCGCAACGCGGCCTAGAACGGCGACGTACCGCTCCATCATGGAGAGAATCGCCACCGCGACGGCGGGGATCCCGAGCATCCGCAGAGCGGGAAACAGCCGGCTCGACCGGGTGGTGGCGGCGAGCAGGTAGGCAAGAGAGACGCAACAGAGCGTCCGCAGCACCATCCTTGCGGCAAGCAGCGCACCGGGCACGGTGAACGGCGTTCCCTTGATCAATGCCGCCCCGGGGCTGATCGCGCCCAGGGTGGCGGGAAGCATGATGAGGAGGGTGAAAAGGGGAACCGCGAACCAGATCTGGATCACCGGCTTGGCCGGAACATTGGAGGCTTGAGCAAGAGTGACGACGATAGCGAGGAGGAGGGCGAAAGAGAGCCAGGCATGGACGAAGGTCGCCACCACGATCAGAGCAAGGAGGGCCACCATCTTGAACCGCGGATCGATCGCCTGCAGGAGGCCGGGGCCACTCGCGATCTTGTCCCTTTCCATGGCCTGAGAGATCCCCCGCGAGATATGGCTGAGTCCGCGGCGCGCGCTCGTCGTTCCCCTGCCTGGCGCGATCTTCGGCGCCGCGGAATCTTCGCTCAGCCAGGCCGGGAGGTTCACCCGGCGGTTCCTCTTTTTCGAAACGCCAGGACGACGCTCGTCAGGATGAGGCAGCCCAAGACGGCCGAGCCCACATAAGAGAGGGAGACCTTGGCGAGTGGCTGGTTCTCTTGCCCCGGCAAGGCATAGTCCGGCATGGGAGCGTGCCAGGCGTTCTGGAGGTGCTCGAGCCCCGCCGGCGTACGCCCCGTCCGAGCGGCGACCTCGGCGGAATCCCACTCCCCCCAGGCCGATCCGGCGCCGACCGCGTTCGGCAGATACAGCCCGATCGGCGTGAGAATGGCAAGCACCAGCATCGCAACCCCAAGCCGGATGAGGAGTGGCTTGCGGGCTTTGTCTTCGGGCCGGAGCGATCGATCGAGTAGGCCGGGCTCGGTGCGGCGGAGATAGGCGAAGACAAAGCCGGTGACGATGGCCTCGACGAACCCGAGGAGGAGATGGGCCGTGAGCATAGCGGGGATCGTCAGTTGGAGCCCGAACGGGCAGTAGAGGGCCTGGCCCGCGGCATCGTGCGCCGTCGCGGGCTGGATGCCGAGCATCGTCGCCGTGAGAAGGGCTGCCGCGTT
>DATJYD010000551.1:0-3378 GCA_035499755.1 Fimbriimonadaceae bacterium | reverse complement strand
AAGACGCCGGCGACGAGCCCGATTCCCGCACTCAGCCATTTCCTCATTGCATTTCAGCATACGAGCATGCTGGCGGGCGAGGAGGGACAAGGTCGCCGGCCGAAGCGGCGCCCGCCACGATGCGTCTGAACGGAAACTGGGTGCCAAATCCCAAAACGCCGAACGCCGTCCCATGAGAACTGGCTGGAGAATGGCTTGTCAACTCAGAATGCCTGCACCCGATTC
Source organism: Fimbriimonadaceae bacterium (assembly GCA_035499755.1). Lineage (GTDB taxonomy): Bacteria > Armatimonadota > Fimbriimonadia > Fimbriimonadales > Fimbriimonadaceae > JAEVZK01. Next base: position 3,153 of record DATJYD010000551.1, on the reverse strand, counting down.
GAACGACGCCCGATCCGGCTCCTTGATCGCGTCGACTGGAATCAGAGCGAAGTTGAAGGCGCGCGTCTCGAACACGTAGTAGGGCCCTCGACGATGGGCTCGCCGCACTTGATCGAGGGGAAGCATCATTCCCCCGCCCTCCTCGTCGTGGAAGTAGAGAGTTCGTTCTTCGAGCGAGACGGATGTGCGGCGCATCAGGAGCTTCGCCTTGCCCCAGCTCGCCATCACGACCCGGGCCGGAATGCTGAACGGCCACACGAACGCCAGGAATCCGATCGCGCGCAGGAGGATATTGCCTCCGAATATCATGGCGAGCAGCCCGAACACGGGAAAGGCAACGAAGACCGGCCACATCCGCCGCAGATATTGCTCACTCGCCGCGCGCACAAGCTGAGGCCGGGTGATCGTGAAGACCTTGGATCGAATCATCTGGGACCGCGCATCTCCGAATGCGCTCCCGACTTCGCTCCGGCCGCGCGCCGCAGCTTCTCCGCGAACTCCTGGGATTCCTCCGGCGACACAAATGCCGTTTTCGGCAGCACCACTCCGGGCTCCTTCGTCGCGAAGATGAAGTAGAAGTCGCCGATCTCCCGAAACTGCTTCACGGCGAATAACTGGATCGCCATGTAGGACGAGTTGGGGAAGTCTTGCCGGACCTCACGCTCGTCGAGCGAGACAATGCAATTGCTGAAGAGCTGCCGATTGGAAGGCCGGTTCAGAAACGCCTTGTACTTGAGGAAGGAGATCCCGAAGGCGAGAAACACGATGCCGGCCGAAACGAGGATCGATGTGAGCCAGTCCAGATGGACCCCGACCTTGACCAGGATAGCCACGGCCATGAACAGAACCGCATAGATCCAGGCGGTCCGCTCGCTGAAGATACGGTACGACGGCCACGCGTACTGCTCCGGGTGGATGGTGAACGGGCGCGTCTCGATCAGATCGGGCACGCGCCACAGTTTATCAGGCGTCGACTCCCTTCGGAGTCGGGGAGCGGAACTCCCGCCCTTCTCAGGCAATCACGCAGCCCCTCTAGCCGGCCTGGAGCTTCCCGAGCAGTTCCTTGACTCGCTGAGCCTCCGACTTGTGACACACCAGGACCCCGCTCTTCGTCGCGACGACGATGAGATCGCTGACGCCGAGAACGCCGAGGGCGACGCCCTCCGAATACACGATGCAGCCGTTCGAATCCACTTCCGCGACCGGACCGATCAGGACGTTGCCCTCGTCGTTAGGCTCGTTCGTGCGGGCGAGCGAATCCCAAGAGCCGACATCGTCCCAGGTGAACTGGGCCGGCACGACGTAGATCTTGTCCGACTTCTCCATGAGCGCCTTGTCGATCGGCGCCCGATGGAGATCAGAGAAACGGGAAGAGTCGTGGTCGAGTTCCGCGAGGATCGCCGCCGCATCCGGCGCATGGGCCGACAGCTCGGAACGGAATGCGCCGACCGTCCAGAAGAACATGCCGCTGTTCCAGTAGAAGTCGCCGGATCTTACATATTCTTCGGCGACTACCGTCGACGGCTTCTCCGCGAACTGGCGGACCCGGTAGCCGTGGCCGTAATGCTCTCCGACGTGGATGTATCCGTAGCCGGTCTCGGCGCGGGTGGGCTTGATCCCGATCGTGACCAGGCCCTCGGTGAAGCGGGCGAGGCTAAGGGCGTCTTCGACCGTGATCTGGAATCCGTGGCCAATCGCGTGGTCGGCCGTGAGAACCGCCATCTCGGCTTCGTCGCCATATCCGCGTTTCGCCAGTTCGCTGACCGCCCAGAGGATCGCGCCGAGCGTGTTCTTCGCCTCCGGCTCGACGAAGACGCGCTCCGGCTCGATCAGGCCCGATTCCTTGATCGCCTGGCCGATTTTCGGTCCGGTGGCGACAAAGACGTTTTCGTGGCCGAAGATCGGCTCGGCCCGCTCGATCGCCTCTTGCAGAAGCGTCTTGTCGGAACCGGAAAGGGCGAGAAGCTGTTTCGGCCGCTCAGGTGTGGATAGCGGCCAGAACCGCTCTCCCGACCCTCCGGCGAGAATGACCGCAACGCGCACCGACTCCGACATGGGGAAGAGAATACTAGCAAGCCCCGGTGATTTCTCGTCCCGCGCCTATCAGGCGGTCGGCACTCTCCATCTCGCCCAGACCGAATTGTCGCATGGGCCCCGCCGCCGTAGCGGCAGGACTCGCCCTGCGAGGTTTGATGCATGAAGCGGACCCTGGGGCGATGCTCCGAGAGCCGCCTTCCCGCTCAGGCAGGCAGGGCCTGCGCGACCTACTCCCGCGTGTAGTGAGCGGTCATATACTCGTGCCAGGTGCCTTCCGCGTCTTGACCCGACGAAGTCAGGGTGAGGTGATTGGCGTCGACGATACGGATCACGTCACGGTAGTTGGCCGTCTCGCCCTCGATCTCCATGTTCGGGCCGACGCAGTCGAGCGTCATCGTCCTATCGTCCTCGCTCAGCGTCCCGGTGCTCTTCCAAAGATGCGACGAGGCCGACATGATCTTGAAGCCCCGATACTCCTTGAACGAGACGTCCCAGCCGAGCCCGGTGATATAGTCCATCTGGGCGTCGGCTATCTTTACCGAGCCTTTGCCCAGAGCCCAAAGTCCGCCCAGGCTCTCGATAGTTTCCCGGCCATGCGCCGTCTGCCTGGAGCCGTCCGGCATGATCATCTCGGACTCGGTGCGCCATTCCCCGATGAGGTTTCGCAGCCACTCATGCTGATGCTCCGGCCGGGTCCCCATCGTTTCCTCTAGTGTCTCAGTGCTCATTCTTAAACCTCCGATTGTGTGTTGGACGATGAGTGGTCGAACGACGGACGGGTATTTCGACGGTCGTTCGTTAAGGTTTCGCGCGGCCCTTCCCAGGCCGCAGATTGGGCTGCCGCGGGTATCCGGACCGAACCTACCCGATCCGGGAGGAGTCGGGCGCCCCGTGCCCGGATAGCCCTGGACCACGACGAGGGTCGCCAACAATCATCATTTCCCGGGTGCCTATAGGTGATGATAGTTGGCGTGAGGTTTGGGGGCCGCGGCGGCCTTGGAGTGTTCCTCGCCCTGACAGGTGGTTAGGTGGCGACCGGGTGGACCGGTCAGGTGTCGAGTGTGATCTCATCCCACGGCGTGTCGGGATCGATAAGCCAGGCAAAGGCCCAATGAC
>DATJYD010000550.1:0-3222 GCA_035499755.1 Fimbriimonadaceae bacterium | reverse complement strand
GCGGTCCGCGGCCAATCCCTTTCTGGGTCGCGACGTAGATCGTTCCGCCGTCGGGCGAGGTGGCGATCGAATTGGGGAACCAGCCGGAGGAGACCCGGCCGAGGGTCGTGCCCTTGTCCGGATCGAGGACGGCGACGGAGTTGAGCCCAGATTCACAGACATAAAGCCGCTTTCCGTCGGGCGAGGCCGCCATCCCGCTCGGGATCACGCCCCGCAACTTGGCGACGGCGGGAGACGGCGAGAGCTTGATCGTCCGGAGCAGCTTCAGGTCGGGACTGAATTCCTGGACGGTGTCGTTGTTGGCGTTGCTGACGAACAGCCGTTCATGGTCGAAGAGGAGGCCGTTTGGTGCGCTGCCTCCGACGCTCTTGCCGCCGTCGGCGGGCGCGTGGATCAGGAGACCGGCTTTGACTTCCTTGGCGACGGTGGGCGTCCCCGACGAGAGGTCGTACATCCAAATCGACTGCGCGTCGGGGACGTACGGGCTGCCCAAGCCCGCGACCTTGGTGCCGTCGACGGTCACGCCCTTCACGCTCTCCGGGCTCGGAAAGGCGAACGGTGGCTTCGAGAGGCCGCGGGGAGTGCCTCCCGAATGAGGGACGATCGTGTAGTCGAAGAGACCGATGTTCGCGACGTAGATTCGCTTGCCATCCGGGGACAGCGCCAGCGAGTAGGGTTCGCGCCCCGCCCTGACCCGGCTCACGACTTTGCCGGCGCCGAAGTCGACGGTCACGAGAAGCTGGTTGGCGACGTCCACGCAATAGGCGGTCGAGCCTCGGAGGACGATATCGTTAATGTAGGAGTCCTTGTATCCGTCGCCGTTTACCGAGATCGAAGAGAGCTTCTTGAAATCGGGAACGCTGTAGACCGCCAGTCCGCCGTCGTCGCCCTCGCTCAGAATGAGGCGCGTTCCGTCGGAGGTGAATGCGCCGGCCGGAGCGATGTCTTTCGTCGAAACGAGGTGGCGTGGCGCTTCGTGGTCGTAGACTGTGAATCCGTCGTCATGGATCCCGACGATGATCGAGCCGTTCGGCGAGATCAAGACCTTCCAGAGGTCCTCGCCGGTGTAGAGGCGGTCCCCGATCGGGGTCAGGAGCCGACCATTGGGAAGAACGCTCGTTCCTCCAGGTACCACGCGGGCCACATCGAATCCGGCGGGCGCGCGAAAGCTGTCGGCAGGGGAGAGAACGGCTAGGGCGAGGAGTGCGATCATGATTGCTGGGTTACTGAATTGCTGGATTGAGGATTGGAGAGGGGGCAACCCTCCAATCCTCCTCCAATCCTACTTCTTGCCGTGAGCCTGACCATCGACGGTCATGGCATGCCCCTTCATCTCGGCTTTGAATTCCTCCTTCTGCTGCGGCGTCCACTGGGCGCCCGCCGCGTTCGCGGCGGTGACATCCGCCTGCGGCTCGGGAGGCTCGGAGGGGCCGCCGCACCCGGCGAGCATGAGCCCGCCGAGCACGACCGGAACTAACCAGAGGCGAGCCACTAGTCCGGCCACCAGGTGACTCCGAGCGCCTCAGGCGAGGCGACCCACTGCTGGCAGGTCATGGAGCCCATTGGATAGCCATCGCGAGGGAACGGCTGGATCGTCGCGTTGGGATCGGCGCAATAAAGGTTCACGCGGTCCGCGAAGTTCTTCGGCGACGCGATCAGAGGAGTGTCGCCTAGGCTGCCATAGCCGGTGTTGATTCCGCCCTTCCAAGGGTAGGTCTTCGCGTGCCCGTCCGCATGGACGACGCACACCCTGCTCGAGAAGTAGATGTTGTTGTTGTTGCCGATCCCCGTGGTCTGATTCCAGCCGCCCCAGGAGTCGAAGAACCAGCCGTCGCCGCCGCCGACCGTCATCCGGGGCGTGTCGTAGCTGTTGCCGAACTCCATCAGGTTCGCCGGGCTGGCCATTTCGCTGTTGGACAGGCCCGTCATGTACCTCTGTGCACCTCGGCTCGTGCAGCCTTGGTCGGCGCCGCCGTCCGTGCAACGCTCGCCCTCGACCACGGCGCCGCCTGAGCGGATCTCCCAACCCCAGTTGTAGCCGAAGTCGAGCCGGTCGTAGTCGTATTGGTTGTTCCAGTACTGCTTGCCGCCGATGAGATGGTCGCGGTAGCCGCCGGCGAAGAGGCCCCCGTTTTTCATGTACGGAAACATGGTGCAGGGTGGGTCGCCGCCGCAGCCGTTGATCGAGCCGGGCGCATCGTCATAGATCGACGGGAAGTGGTCGTCGCTATCTACGGCATAGATCATGCTGGCCGTGCCAATTTGCTTGGCGTTGCTCAGGCACGAGGTCTTCTTGGCCGCGGCCTTGGCCTGTGCGAATACGGGGAAGAGAATCGCCGCCAGAATAGCGATGATCGCGATGACGACGAGTAGTTCGATGAGTGTAAATGCATTCCTTTGACGCATGTGCATCCCTCCAGGAGGATTCTTGTTTCAAGCTCTGGCCGTCGCGGTTTGAAGGCCGAGGCGACCGAATTTCCCGGGCTCCGGCGACCGAGATCGAAGACCGCCAACCAAGGCGCCGGCGTTGTCCGCCCCCTGGCTGGCTGTCGGCGAAAGGATACAAGTGGTGGAGGAGCCGTACATTAACGGGGCGTTAGTTAACGAGGTCCTAATCCTGGCGGGTTCAAATCCCACTCCACATAGTTGTCGAAGCGTTAAGAACAGATTATAGCAACGTTATGTCGATTGAGGCGCGGCGGCAAGCATGCATATCTCGTCTTTGTATGCCACATTGCGTCTGGAGAACTGCAGTTCAGCCGGTAGGAGTACATTAGTAGATTTTTCGGCGACACATCGAACCCAAAGAGAGCAGTCTCCGTCGGCGCATCATCTTCCAAGAACTGATGTGAGATTGCGCCGATCTAACGTATAATCGGGCTTACCCGTACCAAGGATAGAGCCATCCACGATGGGGTGGCCGATCAGGAGAGCCATGGAGGAAGTTTCGAGCCAGTTCACGGAAAGCGAGAAGTTCAGAGGCCTCCTCAATGCCGTCATCGAAACCGCCGTCGACGGCATTCTTACCATCACTTCGACCGGGACCGTCCTGACCGCCAATCCTGCGATTGAGAAGATCTTCGGTTACGCCCCGAGCGAGTTGATCGGGCGCAATGTCCGCATGCTCATGCCCGAGCCCTACTTCTCCGAGCATGACCATTACCTTTCCAACTACCGGCGTACCGGCGATCGCAAGATCATCGGAATCGGACGCGAGGTCAG
>DATJYD010000549.1:0-3652 GCA_035499755.1 Fimbriimonadaceae bacterium | reverse complement strand
TCGACGACCTGCTCGAACTGCGCGAACTCCGGAAGCATACGCGGAAGCCGACGCTCGTCCTCGGCTACGTCGCAGCGGACGAACTGGAGGAGGCGGTTGGCCTCTGGTGCGAATTGGCGATCTACGACACTGAGCGCCTGCCATTGCTGGACCGTCTCGCGGCTTCGCAGCCGGTTCGGCTTCATCTCAAAGTGGACACATTCCTCGGGCGTCAGGGGATCTTGCCCGGAGACGTCGCCGCGTTTCTGGACGAGTTCCGCCGCTATCCGAATCTCACGCTGGCCGGCATATATTCTCACTTCGCGAACATCGAGGACACGCGGGACTTCTCCCACGCCCAGCTTCAGATCGATACCTTTCACGAAGTTTGCCGGCTCGTGGGTCCCGAGGTGCTGTCGCATATCTCGTCGACCTCAGGCACGTTGGTCTACGAGCGTGACCAGGCCCGCAATCCACTGGTCCGAATTGGGATCGGGACCTACGGGATGTGGCCGTCGGAGTACATGCGCTTGGACAACCGCCAGATGGAACTGCGGCCGGTGATGCGCTGGGTGACTCATGTGGCGCAGGTGAAGACGGTCCCGGTCGATTATCCGATCGGCTACGGTCTGACTTATCGCACGACCCGGGAGACTCAGATCGCAGTCGTGCCCCAAGGATATGCCGACGGCTATTCTCGGGCTTTCGCAAACATGGGGCGGGTGCTGATCCGAGGGCAGGAGTGCCCGATTCTCGGCCGGATCGCGATGAATATGTTCACAGTCGACGTCTCTCACCTGGCCGGGCTTCGGGCCGAGGAGGAGGTCGTGCTTATGGGGACGCAGGGGTCGAAGCGGATTGCCGCCGAGCGGCTGGCCGAGATCTCGGGCACGATCAACTACGAGATCACGACCCAGGTGTCGCCGCTCCTGCCCCGGGTCGTGGCGTAGGTCACCGCACCTTAGTCCGTCTCACGGACTCATGGTTGAGGCATGAGTGCCGCGTCTGTCTGGGTGCGAAGCAGAGGCTCCGGGCTGAGCAATCAGGTCGGGAAGTCGGGAGCTAAGCGGGCGTCAGAATTGCCGCGACGGTGGCCCCATATCGTTCGAGGACGGGCTCGGCTTGCTCGGGTCCGATCATCCCGCAGAGCTTGGAGAGGCAGTCGGAAGTCATCGCGTCCGGCGCGACAACGGTCGCCTGGACGCGGCTGGTCAGGCCGTATCCGGTGCGGGGGTCGATCACATGGGAGAAGCGCACGCCATTGGCGTCGAGATGCTGCTCCGTGTCTCCCGAGGTCGAGACGGCGCGGTTTCTCAGGCTCAGAGTCTCAGGCGATCCCAAGATGCCGATCTTCCAACCATCGTGATCGGGCGGAGCCTCGGACAGCGCGATGTCGCCGCCGGCTTCAACCATCGCCGCGGTTACACCGTGAGCGGTGAGGGCGACGAGGGCGTGATCGCAGGCGTAGCCCTTGCCAATTCCGCCCAAGTCCAACTGCATGCCCGGCTCAACCAGCTCCACCGTTGAGGCGTCGCGATTCAGAATCAACTTGGTGAAGCCGGTCTTGGCGCGCGCCTCCTCGAGGGCGGATTCACGCGGCACGGTGCCCGATTCCCGGGCGTCGCGCCAGAGTCTGACGAGCGGACCGCAAGTGACGTCGAACGCCCCATCGGAAAGACCCGCGACCTCCTGGGCCATCGCGAGCACGGCGAAGAGGTCTCGGCTGACCTCGACCGGCCCCCGCCCGGCCTTGGCGCATAGGCGGTTCAACTCGCTTGACGGGCGGTAGTCGCTCATCATCGCGTCCAATTCCGCGAATCGCGAGAAAGCCGCGCGGCAAGCCGCGTCGCCGTGGTCGCGATCGACCGCGTAGCAGGTGATCACCACCTGCACGCCCATATGGATTTGGCTGTACCGCTCGCGGATGGCCATGACATCAGGATACAGCGGAATCGGGCGCCTGGCGACCGGCACTGGGCGGCCGTCTCGCCGGAGCGGCTAAAATCTGAAGGTTCTCATGTCGCTGGAGTCCTTCGTCGAAACCATCCCCGACACGCTCATCTCCTTCAAGATGATCCGAATCCCCGATGGGGAGATCACGATCAACGGGCAGACCTACGAGATTCGGAACCTCGCCGTGGCCGAAACCGAGGTGACTTGGGATCTCTACGATATCTGGGCTTACCGCTTGGACCAGACTCAGGAGGAGATTGCGGCGGATCTCGACGCGACTTCCCGGCCGACTAAGCCCTATGGGGCCGCGGACAAGGGCTTCGGCCACACCGGGTATGCCGCGCTCGGCATTTCCTACCACGCTTGCCAGGAGTTCTGCTTCTGGCTGGAGGCGAAGACGGGGAAGGCCTATCGCATGCCGAGCGAATACGAATGGGAGTATGCGGCTCGGGCGGGAGCCTGCGAGAACCCGGAGAATCTCGATGAAGTCGCCTGGTACTGGGACAACGCCTTCGACGCGACTCAACCGGTGAAGTCGAAGAAGCCGAATGCCTGGGGGCTCTACGACATGCTCGGCAACGTCGCGGAATGGGCCTGGTATGAGGACGGGCAGATCGTCGTTTGCGGAGGCTCGTTCAAAGACAAGGCGCCGGGGGTCTGCTATGCGGCCCGGGAGCGCCCGACCCCGGCGTGGAACCAGCGCGATCCGCAGCTTCCGAAGAGCCGCTGGTGGTATTCAGACGGCGACTTTGTGGGCTTCCGGCTCGTTTGCGACATGTGAGCCGGATTCCGGGTGCTGGGGCACTCGGAAACTTGCTCTCGTTCGGCACTCGCAGTCTCGAACAAAGCGTGGTACGCCGTCTCTTCCCACACGCAAGGGACGAGTGACTGATTGCATTTCCACCCACCGCCCACAGCCCTCCAAATCCGGCGCTGGAACCGGCTATGATTGCAGGGATGGGTAAGGAAGCGTTCAAGGTTGGTTTGATCGGTGCTGGGGGACGGGGACGAGGCGCGGTGATGGATGCGCTTGCGGCCAACGAGAACATCGTATTGTGGTCGATCGGCGACCTCTTCCCGGATCACATGGCAACGGCTCTGGAGAAGCTCGAAGCAGCGGTGCCGAAGAAGAATTACCAGGTCACGAAAGACCGCACTTTTGTGGGATTCGATTCCTATAAGGGCGTGATCGCAAGTGGGGTCGACGTCGTGTTCCTCACGACGCCTCCCGCTTTCCGTCCTGAGCAATTTGAGGCCGCGATCAATGCCGGCAAGCACGTGTTCATGGAGAAGCCGGTCGCGACGGACCCAACCGGAATTCGCTCGATCCTGGCCACTTCCAAGCTGGCCGACCAGAAGAAGCTCAACGTCGTGGCGGGGACGCAGCGGCGGCACGACAAGGCCTACCGCGAGTGCGTGAAACGAATTCAGGACGGCCAAATGGGCGACGTGGTCGCCTGCTACGGCTATTGGAACCAGGGCGGCATCTGGGCGATTCCCCGCGATCCGAAGTGGACGGACATGGAATATCAGCTCCGCAACTGGAACTACTTCACCTGGATGTCCGGCGATTGCATCGTCGAGCAGCACATCCATAACGTCGACGTCTGCAACTGGGTGATGAAGGCGCACCCGGTCAAGGCGGTAAGCCTCGCCGGGCGGCAGGTGCGCACGGCCGACGTCTATGGCCACATTTTCGACCACTTCGCGACCGAATACG
>DATJYD010000548.1:0-3948 GCA_035499755.1 Fimbriimonadaceae bacterium | reverse complement strand
CTCCAATCCTCCAATCCTCCAACCCTCCAATCCTCCAATCCTCAATCCTTCAATCCTTCAATCCTCCAATCCTCAGCTCTTCCCTCACCCGCTCCACCGCCGCCGGCAAGAGCTTCGGAGTCAGCTCGCACTCCCAAAGCACCAAAACCCGATACCCGAGAGCCTCCAAAGCCACCCGATTCCGCTCATCCCGCTCCTTGTTCTGCGCGATCTTCGTCGACCAGTACAGCGCGTTCGTCTTCGGAGTCAGATTCCGCGTGCACGTCGGACACCCATGCCAGAAGCACCCGTGAACGAAGATCGCCAGTTTCGCGCGGCCGAAAACCACATCCGGCGTCCCCGGCAGGCGACCGTCGTTCTTCCGATACCCTCGCAACCCCGCATGCCAGAGCGACCTACGCAACCCAACCTCTGGTCGTGTGTTAACTGACTTGTTAGCCCTCATCGACCTTCGGGTCGATTCGGCAACGATCTGGCTCTCGCGCTGCTTAGGGGAGGCGTAACGCACGGACCTACTCTGGGCTGGTTTCCCCTGTTTCCTCGCCGAACTCTTCCACTGGCACGGTGTCACCGAACTCAGCAAGCCGGCTGGATGCTAGCCGCTCAAGGCGACGAGCCTGGGTGAGTAGGGTCCTCCGGAGCCCCGTCGAAACATCCCGCTCACTTATCACTTGGGCCAACCTCGCGATCGTAAGAGCCCTTCTGGCGATCCTAATGTCAGGGTGGCTCCTCGCCTGCTGAATGCTCTCCGGTATGATGCAGCGCCTATAGGACGCTGGCAGGGCTACAAGTTGAGCCCCAGGTATGTCCTTCTCGTTCAATACAGCACCGAGCCGGGATTCCGATAGCACTTTTTGAAAGACGGTGTACTCGCACTGACTGAGGTGGCTCTCAAAAGCGGCCTTGTCCTTCTTAGGTATCGGCGGGTACGCGAGTGGCCACACCTCGATGTAGGCCACCTCGAAGGGGTCGAGGACGTTCATCGCCACGGCGTCGGTGCGCTGGTTGGTCATGTGTCGCCTGATTCTTGCGCCAAGACCCTCCTCTGTCTGACCCACGTAGATCGGCTCGGTGTCGTAATCGTAGAATGCGTAGACCCCGAACCAGTTTCTCAGCCGCTTTGCCGGGCTGACCTCCTGGTCGAAGAAACGCCTGATCTCGGCGTTGATGGCAGCGACGTCTTCAGGAATGCCTCGTCGGGCCATCAGATCGTCTTCGTCAGCCTCGACGGCAGGTCGGCCAGAACTGGGTTAAGGTAGCTTTCGGCAATCCAGGTGATAACGGGGACGCAGACTGCGTCCCCGAATCCGTAGAGAGCTTGGTTCAGCGGGACAGTTATCGGATAGTCATCGGCTCCCATGAGCCTAGCGCACTCCCGAGGGGTGAGCAGCCGTGCGCGCGCGCGGCCACGCCCCGCAACGAATAAGATTTGGCGCCCGCTACCCCCCTTTGGCGTCCGGAGGCAGCCCGCGACCCCGTCAACCCTGAGCTCGGCCATTGACCTCCCGTTTCGAACCCTGCGGAAAACGGTGCCCACCGCTTCCGACGCACCCTTGGTCATTAGCTCCGCCTGGGCTCGATGCCTGTCGCTCATTTGACCGAGGAGGTACTCGGTGCGCGCATCGCTCCACCACTCGATTGCCGAATCGGGCAGCGGTTCGAGAACCTCTGCTAACGTGCTGCGCTTCTTAGGGAGCGCAGGCAACTCCCGAACCTGCCAGACCACATCCATGTTCTTGAACATGAAGTCGATCAACGCACTTGGACGGTGCTCCGACTCGACGAACCCAAACAGGTTGCGGTGCTCCGCAATTGCGAGGCCCGGTGCGTGGCGGCCCACAACAAACAGCCTCTGGCGAGACTGCGGGACGAAGTTAGCCGCATCAATAACGAAGGCGTCCACCACGTAGCCAATCCTGTTAAGAGCCAGCAGCGCGCTCCGGAAGTCCCCGCCTCCATGAGAGGTGAGGAAGCCTGGGACGTTTTCGAGCATGACCAACTGGGGGCGCATGGTCTTGAGCTTCTCCAGAACTTCAAGGAATGGCCACAGCGCCGAGGAGTGCTCGCCAGCGAGGCCCGCCCTAGCCCCGGCTAAGCTGAGGTCCGTGCATGGAAACGAGGCCGTGGCAAGCTGCACATCCGGAAGGAGATCGGCGCGGACGTTCCGGATATCGTCGCAAACGAAGTGCCCCTCGGGATCATGCGGAAATTGAGCGCGATACATCTCGAACTTCTTCCCGTCTATGTCGTTCGCGAACACGCAACTCCATCCGGCTCGCTCGAGCCCAAGGCGAACTAAGCCAATTCCGGCAAAGAACTCAGCGAAGTTCATCTCAATAACCAGACGCACAGATTCTGTCGTAAGATGCGGGCCAATCCCTACGCGTCGCCGGACACAGAAGCCAGGGAGCGCCGAAGGGCGGGAGGCCCTTTGCACTCAGTTCAAGCCGCTGCGGCCCGGGCTGACCGGATCATCCCGACGACGTCCGATATAGTACTGCATGGCGTCCAGCCAAACTGGCTCTGGACGCACTCATCGTCCGACAGCACGCCGACCTCGCATGGTGCGCCGTTGGACCCCACTGCTACCGCTACCCACCGGTCGTCGAGCAGCGGCAGATCGACGCAAACGAAGTGAATCCCGCCGCCCGAGTCCCAGTCGTAGGCCCGAATGCCCTCCGTTTCCAGGGCAGCAATCAGCATCCTGCGGCCCTCCCGAGTCTCGACAGTAAACATATGTCTATCTTACGTTAGTCGTGCGTGGCGCACAATAGTACCTTTTGCTGGTTGTTGGCCCGCTGCCCCAAAGCAGCGACGAGCGCGTTCATTCGAAGACGCAGACCTTCCTTTCGGAAGGTGCCGGCAGGATGCCGGCCCTCCCAGCTATCTCGGCTGGGATCTTGGCGACCTCCATCCTTGCGTCGCGGAGATCGAACAGGCCGTTGAAGACCCATACGCCGGTGCCGAGCTTCTCGTAGACTCGGACCAACTCGCGTTGACGGCCCTGGCGCACGCCTTCGGCGGCGACGAAGAACCTGCCGTTCTGAGTCAGGGAGCCGACCGGGGTTGATAAGGGCTGATCGACCATCAGCTTATCGGGCGCGCCGTAAGCATCGTGGCCCACGTAGAACAGCGTCTTGCCGTCCTCGCTCATCCGGTCCGGGTAGGGCGCGTTCTTGCGCTGGCAGGCGAGGATGACCGAGTAGGGTTTCTCGGAGCGGAAGTTCATCCCCTGCTGGAGCGACTTGACCTCGGCCATGCACATCTCGGCGTGGCTGAGGATGTCTCCTGGCCTAAGCAACGCCGACTCCTTCGAGGAGTTCGGCAACAGCAATGCCGAAGCCTCGCGCCAGGGCGGCGAGGGACTTCAGGCTCGGGTTGCGGCGGCCGGATTCGATGCCCGCGATGTAGGTGACGTGCAGCCCACTCGCGTCCGCGAGCCGCTCCTGGGTCAGGCCCTTCTCGGCCCGCAACGCCTTGACGCGCTTTGCGAGGCTTCCTTGAATCGAATCGGGCATCCTGCCGGAGTTTCATGCATTCTCGGGCTCAGCGCCATAGACGATGAGTAAAGACCGGGGCCGCGGGATCGAACAGCCTCACTTCGGGAAGTCCACAACCGAGCCCTTGAGTATCTTGATTCGCCAGGTTGGGTCCCGGGGATCGGCGTCGTTCTCTCTCGCGACGCGGACCGACACGTCGGTCAGAAACTTGATCTCGGTGGCTTTAATCTCAGGACGGGCTTTGATCGAGAGCTTGCCCAATTCCTGGAGCTTGGTGGCGCTCGTAGGATGGCTCGGATCGTCGATGTTGAACCAATCCCAGCTAAACGTTGCCTGGTCGTCGCGATCGCCGACGAGGGCGAAGCCGTGCGAAGGTGCCCCCTCCATCCCCGCTAGGGTAAGTCGGAAATGCCCGCCCAAGGCGATCTTCTTCTCGGTGACGCCGCCC
>DATJYD010000547.1:0-2807 GCA_035499755.1 Fimbriimonadaceae bacterium | reverse complement strand
GAACGCATAGGCAACCTGGGTCGTACTTATCGATCCTGCGGCGAGCGCGATCCGCATCAAAAACGCATAGACGACGGCCTGGAGCAGATTCGAGAGCGGACCCGCGGCAACCGTGATGAATGTGTCCCACCGGGGATTCCTCATCTTGGAGGGAGTGATCGGAGCCGGCTTTCCCCATCCCAGGCCGAATCCGGTGAGCGAAGAGATGATGATAGCGAGAGTCCCGAGAGCGTCGAAATGCCGGAACAGGTTGAGGGTCAGGCGCCCGTAATAGGAGGGCGTGGGATCGCCCGCCATGTCCGCGAAGAAGCAGTGGCTGTACTCGTGAAGCCCGATCGCGAAGAAGATGACGATGGCGAGCGAGACGAGGATTTCCGGAGGAGGGAGCTGGAACTGGCTTATCGAACCAGGCCCTCCGGCATAACCTCGCGCGCGAGCATCTCATCCCAATCCTCGCGGCGCTGGATCAGGTCCACGGAGCCGTCCGTTCGGATGAGGGCGGTGGCCGGGCGCGGATACCGGTTGTAGTTGCTCGCCATGGATGAATTGTACGCGCCGGTGCAGAGAACCTGTAGGACGTCTCCCGGCTTGAGATCGGCGGGCAGTTCGACGTCCTCGAAGAGCATGTCGGTCTCGCAGTGCTTCCCGCTGACCGTAAAGGTGGCGGCTTCGCCGGCCGGCTGGGGCAAGACTCGTTCGACCTCGTACTTCGCGTCATAGAGAGCCGGGCGGGGATTGTCGCTCAGGCCGCCGTCCACTGCCGCATAGGTTCTCGTCCCGCGACCGGGAGCGGGGACAGGTTTGATCACGCCGACGGTGTAGAGGGTCACGCCGCTTTCCGACACCAGCGACCGGCCCGGCTCCTGCCCGAGAATGGGCTCGATCCCCGAGCCCCGCAAAGCCGCTTGCGCGGCCTCGACGACGAGCCTGCAATACTCGCGCACCGGCGTCGGTTCCATCGAACCGAGGTAGCGCACACCGAGCCCGCCGCCGACGTTCAGGTACTCAGCCGAATAGCCGTGACGCGTCCTCATGGCGACGGCGAAGTCGGCGATCAGCTCGCCGCCCGTCCGCTGCGCCTCCGGATCGAGGAGCTGAGAGCCCACGTGGCAATGAAATCCGTAAAGGGGAAGCCCTGCTTCGAGGCAACGAACGACCGCCCTTTCCGCCGCGCCATCGGAGATGTTGAACCCGAATTTCGTATCGGCCTGGCCGGTCGAGATCTTGTGATGGGTGACCGGATCGACGCCGGGAGCGAGGCGAAGAATGAGGCGAGGGTGTCGATGAGCTGTGATTTCGGCGTATCGGGTCGCGAGCATCTCGATCTCGCCGAAATGATCGACGACGATATGGCCGATGCCCTGCGAGATCGCGAATTCGAGCTCGGCGCGGCTCTTGTTGTTGCCGTGGAAGTAACAGCTCGCGGCCGGAACTCCAGCCGCCAAGGCGAGCCGCAGTTCGCCCTCGCTGGCGACGTCGATGGAGCAGCCCTCATGATGAGCGATCGCGATGAGGGCCATCGTCGAATTGGCCTTCGTCGCGAAGCTCAGTTCTGAGCGTGCGTAGACGGAGCGGAACGCATCGACGTACTCGCGGATCCGGTTTCTGAAATGGGCTTCGTCGATCACGTACAGCGGAGTGCCGTATCGGCGCACGAGGAGATCCGCATTTTCGGGAGAAACTCGGAAACGGCTGTCGCGCAAGGTGGAAGAGGGCATGGGAAGCATTGATTATGGCAGCGTCAGGGTCTCGACGCGCGAGCCGCGGCGCGTGTGGGGTTCCATCGCACGCCGCCCGTTTGAACCGGGGTCCTTCGCCAGCGAGGCTCGCTTTGCTCGCCTCAGACTCAGGATGACGAGGTCCGCTGTCGCCGGCACGGAGCCGACTCCGCGGAAGAGCTAGGCGTCGAATCGGCTTGAACAGGCCGGCGCACGCGCCAGTCTCATCGCTAAGGAGAGCTGCAAAATGAAGTTGATTTATTGCTTTATCGTTGGACTAGCCTGCGTTTGCCTACTTGCCGGCTGCGGCGGGGGAAGCGGGACCGGCGGGAACGGGCCGACAACCCATATCTTCGTCGCGGATTCGGCGAACAACCGAATCGTCCAGATGGATGACATGTCTGGGACGAACTGGCGAACGTTCGGCCGAGCGGGATCCGGATCGGAGGAGCTCAATCAGCCGACCGACGTCGTGTTCGACTCATCCGGACGAATCTACATCGCGGATCTGGCGAACAACCGCATCGTCCGGATCAACGATGTGTCGGGAAGCGGTTGGACGACGTTCGGAACCGCGGGAACGGGGGTCGGGCAGTTTGAAGGCCCGGCGAGGATCGCCATCGACCGAGACGACCGCATCTACGTCACCGACAACCGGAACGACCGGATCGTTCGCTTCGACGACATGAGCGGCACCAATTGGGTCTCATTCGGTTCAACCGGCACCGGCGTCGACGAGTTCTCCAGCCCGGTGGGGATCGCCGTCGACTCGAACTTCCGCGTCTACGTGACCGATCTGAACAATCATCGCGTCGTCACCATCGACGACATGACCGGAACGAACTGGACGTCATTCGGCACGGAAGGCACCGGCATCGGCGAGTTCGAGAATCCAGAGGATATCGCGTTGGACGGAAACGGGCAGATGCTCGTCAGTGATCAGAGCGGGCGAGTCATCCAAACCGGCGTCATGTCGGTAACCGGGTGGGCCGAGTATTCGACCGGCCATGCCGAATCGGCCGACTTCTGGAACGGGCAGATCTACATCGTGGACCAGAGCACGGACATCGTGACCCGCATCGACTCGAT
>DATJYD010000546.1:0-5013 GCA_035499755.1 Fimbriimonadaceae bacterium | reverse complement strand
CAATACCTCAAGACCTCGATACCTTGATACCTCTCTCGGTTACCGGGGCTTGACTTCGCGAATGCCGAGCTTCTTGATAAGGTCGCGGTAGCGATTGATATCTTTCGCGCGCAGGTAACCCTCGAGGCGGCGTCTCTTGCCAACCAGGATCATCAGCCCGCGACGCGAGTGAAAGTCCTTCTTGTTGGTTCGCAGATGATCCGTGATCTGCAGGATTCTCGCCTGCATGAGCGCAATCTGAACCTCGGGAGAACCGGTGTCCCCTTCGGATCGGGCGTTGTCCGTAACCACGGATTGCTTTCGAGTTTTTTCCAGCGGCATGCTTAAAGTCGTGCTCCAGTGTCTCGAGGCCGTCCAGTGTTAGCCGCTCTGCGCAGGCTCCCCAATTCGGATGTGGCTTTGTGGCTTGTGGCTGGTGGCTTGATGGTCAATACCCCTAACACCCCGACACCTCAATACCAGGCTCCGCCCCGAGGGGCCTCCGGACAACGGCAAACGGTCGAGTCCGGCCTCAATCCGCTACTATACCTGAATGCCGCAACACGCGTTTTCAAGCCTGCGCGGCTCATCGCATATAGAACTCGACGACCTTTCTGTTCTCCTCGTCGTAGCTCGCCCGAATCGAGGCGCGGGCGGCGGCGCCGATTCTCGTCCGGAGCTGTCGATCTTCTTTGAGTGATTGGAGCCTGTCGAACGCTTCGTTCTCGCAAGTGAATAAGAATCCGTTTTCGCCGTCCCGGATCAGCGACGTATATCCGCCCCGGTTCTCCAGCACGCAGGGAAGACCCGCGGCCATCGCCTCCGCCACCACCCGGCCGTACGGCTCGGTCCAGGCGGGATCGGTGCGGTAGAAGAAGACGTCCAGGCTGCGGAGGAACTCCGGAACCGGAACCGAGTTGGCAGCCAGCAGTTCGATCCCATTCGCCGATTCTCCCATCCGCCGGTTCACCTCCTCCGTCAGGCATGTGCCCCCTAGCAGCTTGACTCGGCAGCCCGTCTCGACGAGCCGGCGATACAACTCGGGATCGTCGGGATGGTGCTTGAACGCCTGATCCCGGCTGTGCCGCCCGACCACGATGCCGGAAGACTCAGACGTTGCCGCTGCCTCCTGGCTGCCGGGCGAGAAGGCCCCAAGATCGATCGGCGAAAGCTCGACGACGCCCCGCCGTCCGCCTGCGTGCCGCGCCATCATCTCCGAGGCGAAGACGAGCTCGACCGGCTTTCCCGTCGCCGCCTCGATCTGACGGATGCGAAAGTCGAGAGTCTCCGGATCGACGACGTTGTACACGAGGATCACCCGTTCCGGCTTCGCCATCCGCAGCCAGCCGCCGATCTCCCAGTAAGCCCCGATGAACACAAACGTCCCCCCGCGCGGGAAGCGCTGCAGCTTCAGCATCTCCCGAACGGGGATCTCGGCCAGCATCGCCGCATGAGGCGTGTACTCGGTCCAGGCGTCGACCTCCGCGTGCGGCTCGAGAAGCCGGAACAGCGAGATCGTCCGCCACTCGCTCCCGCCGGACGGGTCCCAAAGCGGATTGAGGAGGTGTATGGCCGGCATCGTGCTTGGTAGTGGGCGTTAGCTCAGTTGAACCCACTCTCCGCCGCGCATTACCGCGTGGGTCGAGCCGTCGCCGAGGATGCCGTCCACGTCCATATCGCCCGAGCCGATCATCCAATCCACGTGGATGATGCTGTCGTTCGCGCCGGCCTGCTTCCTTTCGGTCTCCGCCATCTCCTCATAGCCGCCGAGATTCTCGCCGTAAGAGGCGCCGAAGGCGATGTGCGAAGCCGCGTTCTCATCGAACAGCGAATTGTAAAAGAGGACTCCGGTTTCCCCGACCTTGCCGCTGTTCGGCACGAGTGCGACTTCACCCAGGCGCTTCGCCGCTTCGTCAGACGACAGCAGCTTCTCGAGCGTCTCTAAGCCCTTGTCCGCCTTCACGTCCACCGCGAGACCCTCCCGGAATTCCACGGTGATCCCGTCCACAATCTGCCCGCGGACGCTCAGCGGCTTGGAGCTGCGGACCGTCCCGTCGACCCGCGCCCGGTGCGGCATCGTGAAGATCTCTTCGGTGGGGATGTTCGGCGAGCACGTGATTCCGTTCTTGCAGGTGCTCTGAACGCCGACCCACCGGTGATTCTCGACGAGCCCTACGCGCAGGTCCGTGCCCGGGCCCTTGAAGTGGAGCGCGTCCAATCTGAGGCCGTTCAGCCAGTCCTTGCGTGCCGTGACGTTCCGGCAGTGGGCTCGCCAAGCCGCGATCGGGTCCGGCTCCAGGACCCGCGAGGTCTGGAAGATCGCTTCCCACAGCCGAGCGACCGCTTCCTCCTCGGGTAGCGAAGGAAAGACGGTGCGGGCCCAGGCCGGCGATGCTGCGCCGACGATGCACCAGTTCATATGGCCCGAGACGATCAGATCGCTCATCTCTTTGCGGGCGAGGCTCTGGGCGCGGCTGCTGTCCGCCACCCGCTGGGGATCAACGGAGGCGAGAAGGCCGGGATCGCTGCTGAGGATGCCGAGCCGCGCCGCATTCTCCCGGAAGGCGCGGGTTACCCCGTCGATCAGCCAGTTCGCGGTGTACTGGATCGCCTCGTCGCTGCCTTCGCGGAAGCGGGTCACCACGATCTCGGGGTCCATCCACAACACCTCGACGTTTTTGGCCCCGGCGCGATAGGCTTCGGCAGCGATCAGCCTTACCAGGGGCGCCTGATCGATCTCCGCGCTCACGATCAGCTCTTGCCCTCGGGCGAGCCCCAGTCCCTCCTGTACGGTGAGCTTCGCATACAAAGCCAGGTTCTCTTCGAAAGATCGGTTCATGCGCTGAGTTTATCGCGCCCAACGCTGTTTGGTTTGGCCGTGGGCCGTCACAAGCGCTCCCTCTCCGGAGCGGTGGAGTTCGGTGGATTCGGCGGTTCGCTTTCCCCAAAACCAGCCGCCATTGGAGATAGCCGCCCCGGAAGGCTACAATGCGCCCGTGCTCATCGGTGCGCTCATCGCCTTCGCCCCCGCTCTCCAGCCCCCGAGGCTCTTGGGCGTCGCCAAATTCGCCTTTCCAAAGCGGGAGATCGTCGTCCCCGTTCTCATCGGCGGCCACGGCCCCTACCTGATGCTGCTCAACACCGGTACCAGCCCTTCCGTGATCGACCTGAAGTTGGCTAAGCGGATCGGCCTCAAGCTCGGCGGCTCGGGACAGGGCCAAGCGGGAGGCAATACCCCGAACTTGCTTTACGAAACGTCGCTGCCGAAGGTCCAAGTTGCCGGTTTCTCGTCGAAGAACGTCGACTGCCTGGCTTCCGACCTGTCCGGAATTCGCCGCGCGATCTGCCGGCCGATCGAAGGCGTGCTCGGAGACAGCTTCTTCTCCAACCGGGTGGTGCAATTCGACTATCCGGCGAGAAGGGTTCGATTCTATGGCGCCATGCCGACACCGGCCGGGCGGACCATCACGCTGCCTTTCAAACACGACGACGGCGAAGTGCGCTTTGGCGGTATGCGGGTTGACGGCATGCCGGTTACCGCCAACCTGGACACCGGCTCCGACGGCTTTTTCTCCCTGACCCCCGAAGCGATCAGGCGGCTCGGCCTCGAAGGCAAAGTCGCCGCTTCGCCCGGCACCCACGGCGGCAGCTACAACGGACGCTATCAGAGCAAGGCCGGCAGGTTACCCACGATCCAGATCGGTTCGATCAAGCTCTCTCGTCCCCACGTCGTGTTCTGGCTGCCGGGAACCGGGCATGACGGAAACCATTGGGACGTGAACGTCGGCAATCGGTTTCTACAGAACTACGTCGTAACCGTCGACTATCGCCGTGGTCTCCTCGATCTGCGAAAGCACCCCTGAAAGTGGTTTCGGCGTCCCGCCGAATCTCCGGGACGCCAGCCTCCCTTCCTCTTGCCGCAATGACTGTGCGCCGTTGCCTCTGCCCCGCCAAATCACCGCAACCCGACTCCAACCAGAGCCCAAAGAGATAAAGGCGTCTCGTGCACCCCCTTTTCATCCCCGGCGGCGAACCCAGTCCAAATCTCAAATCGCGGCATCCCATGGGTTCCCGCACGCCTCCGTCTCTCACCCCCGCAAGAGCGACTGAAGCCCACGGCAACGATCCACGGGTTGCCCCGTCTCAAGGTATGTGCGCGCTATCCTCACCGCGATTGTGCTCGCCGCATGCCTCGTCTCAACTGCCCAGACGTTCCGCGTCGAGTACGGCAATGCCGGGCTCGTCAAGATCGATATCGACGGGAAGCGGATCGTTCTCGTGCTCTACGCGCGAGACCCGAGGCCCGAGGGCCAAATCGACTCCGCCCAGGACATGAGCGGATACAAGCCCCACACCTACAGCGCTCCCCTGACGAAAGAGCGGCGCGACTGGGTTGAGGCCTGGGCGGTTCGGGACAGCGTTTTCGGGCTCAGGAAACGCTATCCTTCCCGGGGGCGAACCTACGCGACGGCCTTTGTCACGAGACTCGAAGTCGATTTCGGTCGGTCGTTTCCGTTTGGGACGAGTCGAGCTCGGCGCCGAATGCAAATCGTGCCGCCGGCGAGTTGTTCCAGTGGGTGCAGGCCCAGACCAAGCCCAAACCCTCCGCCCGTCCCCATCGCTCCGGCTCAAGCGTCCCGCCTCAAGAGCCCACGCTATAAGCCGCCGCCAAACCATGCCCTGGGTGCCTCAACACCCCAACACCCAACACCCATCGCCGCAACCCCCCCGGGTTATTCCCGGCCGACGGCCGCAGGGAAGGCGTGCAGGTGATGCCGACGAGGAGTCCTTCTGGACTGAGCAGCCGCGTAGCCGTTTGCCCCCACGGCTCCTGCCGCATCTCGACAAGCAGCCTGTAGCCGAGCAGCTTAAGCTCGGACGTTGCGCTCTCAATGTCGCGGACATCGAATTCGATCCAAGCCGCCGGCGTGGGAACATCCGCGGGCCATTCGTCGCTCCCGAAGCAGGACCGAGCCGCCTGGGCCAGCGGCCAAAGAGCGAAGTGCTTCACCCCGTTCAAGTTCCCCGTATGCA
>DATJYD010000545.1:0-2926 GCA_035499755.1 Fimbriimonadaceae bacterium | reverse complement strand
CGTAGCCTCGGCACTGGGCGGGACGAGTTTCCCGAATGGCAGGCCCGACAGCGTGCCGAGGCATGAAACGGACGGTCGATCCTCCAGATCTCGCGCGACAGCGACCCAGTCGGCCCCGTTCAGCCTTGTCCGTCCTCCAGGTGCTCGCCGCTCTCTTGGGCGGCCGCGATCATCCGAGCGAACTCGCTAATGTCCCTGGCGACGAAATAGGATTCACCGCAGTCATTCGAATACTCTTCCGCCTCCATCCATCGAATCTGACCGCTGTGGGGGCCGGTAGTCTGGAGCAGGAAAGGGCACCCGCCATCGTCGTAGCCTATCGGTACGCCGAAAAGGGCTTTGTGGCGGGAGACTGAGTCGAGAATCCGGGCAAAGTTATAATAAGGTTCATCGCGGCCGATCCCGTAGAGACCATGAACCGAAGCTGCTGTCGTGTAGGGGCAGTTCTCGATCGGCACTATGACACGGGGTTCTGGGATTCCGCCATTTCCGACTGTGGTCCAAAACCATCGGAGCGGGCCTGGCACCCTGACTCCATGTTGCCTCTCAAAGCTATCGACGGCTGCTTCCGTCACTACCGGTCCAATCCCACGCACTCTCATTTCTGCCCTCCATACTTACCCCCAATGCGCCAACCTCCCCAATGATCTACGCCATGGGACCAGCAAGCTAGGTTCGCGGCCGCAAGAGGCGCCCGCCCGCTTAAGGGTCTAGCAGGCCTTCTTCCCCTTCCGCTTCGTCGCCCTCTTCTTCGCGGGAGCCAGGAAGCCGGGGTGGGCGAGCATCAACGCCAGGCCGAGCGGCATCCCCGCCGGCTTGGTCTTAGTCGTCTTCTTCTTCGTCATCTTCTTCTTCGGGCTTGGCGAACCAAGGCCGGGGAGGCCGAGAGCCGGCGTGGTCGTGCTGATACGTGCCATGAGTGGTGATCCTCCTTGTGATCGTGGCCGACCCTTGTGAGGTCAGCTCGTTGAAAGCGTCCGAGGCCGCGTCGATCTGGTCGTCGTGCGCGTGCCCTCCATCCTCGCGAAAATCGCGGTGTTCCTGAATGAAGGCGGCGTTCCAGGGGCCCTGGAGCAGCTTCGCATTGCCGAGGTTGACCCGGTCGGCCCAGCCCCGCGCCCGCACCGCCTTGGCCCCGGTCGAGGGCTCGACACGGACGTTCTCGAAGCCATCGAGGAGTTTGCGCAGTTGGCCGGCCTGGTCCTTGCCCGCCTGCCCGGGGTCCTGGGGCAGGCGGATGGAATAGCGGGGAAAGAGATCGCGGGCGCGCCTCGCCTCCTTGACGATCGCCTTGCGCACCTGCTCGCTGGAGAGCTGATCGCGGGTGACGTGGAGCACGTAGACGACGCCGTTGGCGGTGACGCCCATAAGGGCGCTCGCGGTGTAGTCGCCGGCCCCGGCGGTTGCGGCGAGGTCCCAGGCGAGGCAGACCTTCTGGAGGGGCGGGGCATCGGGCACGATCTCGAAGCGGTCGGGGAGGAAGAAGTAGCCGTCGCTCCCCTTG
The DNA here is from genome assembly GCA_035499755.1 of Fimbriimonadaceae bacterium. GTDB lineage: Bacteria > Armatimonadota > Fimbriimonadia > Fimbriimonadales > Fimbriimonadaceae > JAEVZK01. Next base: position 1,422 of record DATJYD010000545.1, on the reverse strand, counting down.
ACTTCGTGCTGGGCCTCGCGCAGGAAGGCGCTCAGCCCCCAGGCGTTGATCTGGGCCTCGCAGACGCTGATCGGCTGCCCCTCCCAAGTCGCCTCTCCGGCTACGATCTTGTAGCGGTTGGGAAGCCCCGGGACCGATGGGACCGGTTGGATCGACGGGACCGCCGAATTCATTCGGCAACTCCGTCCAACGGATCTCCCAGATCCTTCTGACAAGTCCGACCGGTCCGACAAGTCTAACCCGTCCAACCCGTCCTCGACGATCGCCGTCACCAGCCCCCGCACCGCCGGTTCAGGCGCAGGCGCCTCCCGGTCGAGCAGGAACCCCGCGCGGCCGTCCAACAACTGCGCCACCACCCCGCCCTCGTGGATCAGGTTCTGCAGGAACAGAATCGCGCAATCCGCCGACCCCGCCGGAATGATCGCCCGCGTGATCGCCGCGATCTTCTTCTCCACCGTCCTCGGCGTGTCCCCTTGCGAGTCGATGTCGTCGAAGACGATCAGATCGGGCCGGTACTGGCGGATCTTAATCCCTCTTGTCGCGGAATCGAGCCCGTAGGAAGCAACGTTGAAGCCGTTGGCTGTCCGGAGTTGATTCCGACGCCATCCTTTCGCCGTGCCGTACCTGGAGATCGCCCGCGAGACCCCTGCATCCTCGAATAGCGACGCTACCGAGGCTACGTGCGCATCGGCTTGATCCTGAGTTCCTGAGGCGTAAAGGACGAATCGCCTCGAAAGAGAACGCTGGACGTAGACGATGCCGAGTTCCGCCGTCACCGACTTCCCTCCGCCCCGCGGCCACACCTCGACTCTTGGCGTCGGCCGGAGCCCGGGCTTAAGCGAGTCGATCCAACGCCAGAGCCTGAGATGACGTTCGCCCAGGGGACACGACGCCACGTCGGCAAAGTGCTCCCTGAGCCAACCCGAGAAGCGGTCAGGCCCCTGTTCGGTGTCCATCGGCGCAGGGGGTCTTCGCATGAGGTGTCTCGCGCGAGCTACTTGGGCGTGAATGTCGCCGTCCCATCCAGGATCACGCCTTTCCAGGGCTCCCAGTGGAAGGTCCGGCTGGGGCCGGAGAAGCTGACGTGCTCGATCGGGAAGTTCTGGGAGAGGACCTGGAGGCCGAAGTCGGCGCCGGCGGCGGTGACGTCGAGGGAGATCGCGACGGGGACGTTCTTCAGCGGCGCGAAGGCGAGATGGATCTCGGGGGCGTCGACCGTCTGCGACCAGGAAAAGGGGTCGGTGCGCCAGCCGCGCACGATCTTGAAGAAGAGAAAGTCGATGTAGACCTTGGTCTTGTAGGTGCCTTGAATGGTTGCGAGATAGCTCAAAGGAAATCCTCCAAAGGGTGGCATGGGCGGCCCGCCCATGCGTTTGCGGGACCGTCCCGGTCCCGGTGAGATCGCCGCGCTGTAAACAGCGT
>DATJYD010000544.1:0-11526 GCA_035499755.1 Fimbriimonadaceae bacterium | reverse complement strand
TCGATGCCCGAAACGTCGAGAATGTGAACGAGGCCGCGGCCGCCGCCTTCGCCAAGGCCCGCGCCGGAGAAGGCCCAACCCTGATCTGGGCCGATCTCGACCGCCTATCCAGCCACACCTCCTCCGACGACCACCGCGTCTACCGCAAGCTCGAGGACATCGAGGAGATGATGGCCCGCGATCCGATCCGGCTTCTCGTCGAAGAGCTGATCGGCTCCGGCGAACTCAATCAGCAGAACTATGAGGCGATGCAGCAGGACGTGGCTCGCATCGTGGACGAAGACTATCTGAGGGCTGAGAAAGAGCCCGACCCGCTGCCAAGCGAGGTTGCCCTTCACAACTGGGGCAACGACGGCCGGGTCGAGGCGCCTCCGGTCAAGGCCGGCCAGAAGATGACGATGGTCTCGGCCATCAACCAAACCTTCAAGAAGGCGCTGGAGAACGATCCGAAGATCGTGTTCTTCGGAGAGGATATCGAGGATCCGAAGGGCGGCGTTTTCGGACTCACCAAGGGACTCAGCGAGGCATTCCCGAACCAGGTCTATAATTCGCCGCTTGCCGAGGCGACGATTCTCGGCGCGGCCGTCGGGATGGCGGCCTACGGCTGGAGGCCGGTGTTCGAGCTCCAGTTCATCGACTTCTTCGCGCCGGCTTGGAACCAGATCGTCACGAACATGAGCAGCCTCCGCTGGCGCTCGTTCGGCCAATGGTCATGCCCGCTCGTTATCTACGCGCCCTACGGGGCCTACCTTCCGGGCGGCTCGCTCTGGCACAGCCAGGCGAACGAGGCCTATCTCGCCCACACCCCGGGCATCCGAGTCGCCATCCCCTCGACCCCCGAAGATGCGGCCGGCCTGTTCTGGACCGCCATCCAAGGCGACGATCCGACCTTCATTCTCGTGCCGAAGCACATCTTCCGCATGAACGTCGAGGTCGATAAGGTCGAGCCCGTGCCGTTCGGCAAAGCACGGATCGTCCAGGAGGGCTCGGACGTGACCCTCGTCACCTACGGCAACTGCATCGAGATCGCGGTCGAGGCCGCTCGGCGGTCAGGCGTGAGCGTCGAGATGGTGGACCTGCGCTCGATCGTCCCGATCGACTACGAGACGATCACCTCATCGGTCGAGAAGACGGGCCGCCTGGTCGTGGTGCACGAGGACACGAAGACGTGTGGAGTCGGGCAGGCGGTGATCGCTGAGATGACTCGGGTCCCCGAGCGCTGGAATCTGTTCCTCTCGCCCCCGCAGCTCGTGGCCAGGGACGACGTGCACGTCGGCTACAACCCGATCTACGAGTACGCGGCGCTTCCGGACGTGGCGCGCGTGGTCGAGGCCATCGGCGTGGTCATGGAGTAATCGGGCTCACTGAGAACTGACTCACACCACGGGCGATGACGGTCCTTTTGCCATGTCCGTCGATGGGCCGTCGACAAAGATCGCCTGCGGGTTTCGTCGGATTTGCGATATAGAGCAGAGCCTTTCCGTCTGGGGTGAATCTCCCGCGGCGACCTGATACCAAGAGCCTGGACTTCTTGCGGTCCAGGCGGCAGATCGCCTCATACTGCCGAATCCAGTTACCGTCGTTGTTCGGGTCGACGATCCGCCAGTCGAGTAGGGCGGAGCGGCTGTTCGGACCCCAATCCTCAAGCACGCCGGGAGCGTACTCATCAGGCTGGTCAACTTCGACGGATTCGCCAGACTTCAAGTCAATGACCTCGTGTCCAGTCAGGGGCCGAGATAGATGGTCATGGATCGCCAACATCCTGCCGTTCGGAGAGAAGCGAATGTCGCAAGGATTGCCGCACTCGAAAGAGGACAAGACCTTTCCGCTCGAAGCATCCGCAACGACGACCCTCTCATCGGCGTGGTCGCCGGCCCAAGTCGCATAGGCGATCCGCTTTCCGTCCGCAGACCAGGCGGCCAAATCGGCGTCGCGGATAAAGACGCGACTTCGCTCCGACCGAAGGTCCATGATCCGCAGATCGGAAGTAAACATATTGGCGCCCGTGCTCCGGTCCACCGAATAAGCCAAGCGCGACCCGTCGGGGGAGAAGGCTGGATCGTAGCCCCGCGCCAGAGTCTCCGGCCGAGCGCCTGGTACGGGGCGGACGACAGCGATCCGGGGGACCGAATTGGGGGAATCGGCTGGCAGAAACGCGATCTTCCCGGAGGGCGTCCACTCTGCGTCCTCGTCGAGGCGACTGCCTGGCCACTCGAAAGCACCGCGTGGCACCGCGCAGATGCGGGCGGGTCTCGCCCCTCGCACGGGAATGCCGCTTCGACTGCAACCCAGGACGTACAACTCGTGGTTCCGGACGAACGCGATCCGGCACCCTGCCGGCGGCCCCGGGATGGCCACGGCGAGGAAGGCGATGTATGCAGCGGTATTCACATCTGTATGTACGATCCGCGGCCTGGCAAGACGGACGGCACGATATGGCGCGGTCGTGAGCTACACGCAGATAAAGGCTAGCACAGGTTAGTCCGGCTTGCCGATCAGAGCTGTCATCGCGTCGGTCGTCGCCTTCTCGAGGTTATTGGTCGTGGTCAGATCCCACTTCCAGGTCTTGCCCGATCGCACCATCTTCGCCACTCCGTGAAAATGCTTCGTCTGGCCGTTGATCGCAAGAACCATCGTAGTTGGAACGGTTGCTTTGTCGCCCTGGATCGTCGCCGAGCCGACTGCGAGGTCGCTCATCGCGGCAAAAAGCTGGTTGGTCGAGTCGCGGTTGCCGCCCTCGTCGATGCCGTCGCTCACCTGCTTGGCGAACTCGTCCTCCCCAGGCAGAATCTTCGTGATCTCAGGCGAGAAGGCAGCCAAGTGATAGAGCGCTTTCCAGTCCTGCTTCTGCATTGCCTGATAAAGAGCCAGAGCCTGGGATTGGCATTCGGCCGCGTCGAGCTTGGGTGAAAGCGGCTGGTCCGGCGCGGTCTCGTTCTTGGTCGTTGTCGCCGAGGTCTCACCCAACGCGAACTTGGCCTTGCCGGTCGAATCCCAATCCGGCCGCTGCTTATGGCCGGTCTTCACCGACCACGCCTCCATCTGATCCTGCGCGTAGCTGATCAGGGAATAGGGCGAGATCACACCGTCCTTCTCCGAAGCCTTGCCCGATTCGAGGCCCTTCGCGAGATAGTAGGTGAAGGCGCCGTGGCCGAGGTCTTCCATTTCATAGGAGCGTTCGCCGAGTTGGCAGGCCCAGAGAACCGCCGTGCCGGGCTGGACATCTCCGGCCGTCGCACTCGCCGCAAGCACAAGCTCCTTCGACATCGACTCTGTCCGCACGTTCGCGCCGGCCCGGCCGCCCTTCATCGGATCGTTGCGGCAGGCGTCGACGATGAAAACCCGGTGCGAGGCCTGGATCTTCTCGATCTTCTTCTTCAGGAGCGACATCGGCAGAGCGGTGTCGTCGAGCGAGTCGGTTCGGCAGTCGGAGGTCGTGAGATAGCTGTCGGCGTCCTGACTAAACCCGTGGCCGGAGAAGTAGAAGACAAAGGTGTCGTCGGGCTTGGCCAGCTCCGCGATCTGGGTCAGACGGTCGAGGATGGAGCCTCGGGTCGGCCGCGCGTTCGCATCGCTCTGATCGGAGGTAAGCGTGATCACGCGTTCGAAGCCGAGTTGGGTGAAGCTCTTTGCGATCAGCTTCGCATCCGCCACCGCGTAGCGTAGCGAGTTGATGGAAGAATCCTCGTAGCTGTCGATGCCGATGACGAGGGCCCATCGCTTGGCCTTCGCCTGACCGAGGCTAAGCGTCGCGAGGCAGAGACACGCGACGACGAAAATGATGCGCGAAACGCGGTTGGCCATGGCTGTTTCCACTAGAATAGCAATCTCCTCGGGAGATTGTCGGGTTCCCAAGGCATCGGTCAGATCCGTCCGATCGCGCTCGAGCTAAACGACGCTGGCGATCGGGTGGATGAAGAAGCCAATCAGCGCCGCCCAACCGAGCAGCGTCACGACGACGAACAGCGCCATCGAGAAGCGCTGGACCCGCGCTTGAGATTCTTCGCTGATCGTGATGCCCCATCGGATGCAGAAGTTCCAGATCCCGATCGACAAATGCCAGCTAGCCGTCGCGACGCCGAGGATGTAGATCACCAACATCAGATAGCCCCACTGGGAAAGCATCTGGTGCATCGCCGCGTATTTGATCAGCGAGTCGTTGCCATGCAGATACTTATTCCCGGTCGTCATCGAGACGTGCAGGATGAGGAAGAGGAACAGATAGATGCCGGTGTAACGCTGGATCGTGTACATCCAGTTCTGCGAGAACTTGTAGCTGCCGACGTTGATCTGAGCCCGGTTGGTGATGAAGAGCCCATAGATCCCGTGGAAGAGGATCGGCACCCAGATCAGTACGATCTCCGCCGCCAAGAGCACATGCAGGGGGATGCTGCCGAAGAAGTTGATTACCCCGTCGAAGTAGCTCTCCCCGGCGATGCTGAACGAATTCAGGGTGAGATGCTGCAGCACATAGAAGCCAACGGGGATAATGCCGGCGAGCGAATGCAGCTTGTGCCAGAAGAAGTTCTCTCGGTTGAGGGCGAGGGACATGCTGGCCTGCCAGCTTACCCGCCTGGGATGCGGGTTCAAGTGTGACCGCCCCCCCTCCCCGTGCCGGCGGTTTTCAACCGCCGCTCGACCGCAGGTCGAGCCGACCAAGCTCGGCGGGACCTGAAGGCCCCGATTCAGCGGACGATCTGGCCGCCCATCGTGATCCCCAGTCCGCCGGGGCGGCGGAGTTTGGCGGGATCGCCGTGCGCATTCTTCTCGGTCGCCGTCGATTCGAAGACCATCGGCGCCTTCGTATCCCTGACGTCCCCCTTGTATTTGCCGCTCATTGCATCGTTGAAGGCATAGCCGTACTTCCCTGCCTGGCCCTCATACTCCGGATAGACGAGCTTCTTCATTCCCTCGCCCTTCTTCAAGTCGTCCGTGCTGAGCCGGTTCTCGATCGCGTCCATCCAACCACCGGCAATCGGAAACTGGCCCTCCGACTCCTCGTAGCCCATCAGCGCGGTTCGCATGAACTTCAAGTTGTCGATGCTCGTGCCCTCGTACTGCTTCTTGGCGGACCCTCGGTCGAAGAAGCCGCGCTGCCAGAGCCCGTAGAAGAGGGGACCGTAGTAGACGCCTATGAAAACGACGGCAAGAAGGAGCGCAACGCCAGATCCGCGCTTGAACCACTTCTTCCGGGCGGAAGCCATAGGTGAGATTATGGCCGGGTGACGGGTGTCCGCACCGGGCACCCCTCAGGGCTGATAGCCGCGGCCGTTCTTGCCGCGGAAGCGCTGTTCTTCGAAGTCGAGAAGATACTTGACCTCCGGCGTCATCGGCACCTCACGCCTCACCGTCTCCATCGCATTGCTCAGCCCGAGCTGGGACTTGAAAAGCAGCTTGCAGGCTTTGTGCAGAGCCAGACGGTTCTCCTGCGTCACCCCATACCGGCGCAGGCCGATCGCATTGATGTCGTGAACGACTTGGTCCGGACCCTCCGCCAGCATAAAGGGAGGGACGTCCTTCACGATCCGGCTGACTCCGCCGACCATCGCCACCTTGCCGATCCGCACCCACTGGTGGATCGCGGTCATACCCCCGATGGTCACACGCTCCTCGATCGTGCAGTGCCCGCTGATGCCGACGCTGTTCGTGATCGTCACGTTGTCGTGAACCTGGCAATCGTGGCCGAGGTGAACGAAGGCCATGAGGTAGCAGCCGCTGCCCACCCTGGTATAGCCGCCTTCCTCGCTGCCTCGATGGATGGTCACGTACTCGCGGATGACGTTGTTGTCGCCGATCTCGAGGAAGGTCGGCTCGCCCTTGTATCGGCGGTCCTGGGGATCGCCGCCGATGATCGCGCCTTGGGCGAACGTGTTGTTCTTGCCGATCGTCGTCCCGCCCTTGATCGTGACGTGGGAATCGAGACGGCATCCCTCTCCGATTTTCACTCCGCCTTCGACGAAGCAGAATGGTCCAACGACGACGTCTTCGGCGAGTTCCGCGCCCGGGTCGACTGCTGCTAAGGGATGGATGCTTGCCAAGGTTGTTTCGTTAATCCATTAACTTGAAGGTTGCTTCCATAATGGCGGCGACTTGCCCTTCGACGGTAGCCGTTCCCTTCATCTTCCCGACGGTTCCGCGGAACCATTCGACTTCGAGAGTTGAAATCAGTTGGTCGCCAGGAGACACGATCTTCTTGAAACGGGCGTTGTCGATCGCCCCGAAGAGGGGGATCCGACCTTTGAACTTGTTGTCCGACATGAGCAGAATCGCGCCGGTCTGGGCCATCGCCTCCAGGATAAGCACACCGGGCATAACCGGCTCGCCGGGGTAATGGCCTTGGAAGTAGGGTTCGTTGAAGGAGACGTTCTTCAACCCGACGATCCGCTTTCCTGGATCGATCTCGAGGATTCGGTCGACGAGAAGGATGGGGTAGCGGTGGGGCAGGGTGTCGAGAATTCCTTTGATGTCGATCAATTAGCGTCCCTCGAGCATGGTCGGGCATAGGGTACCCGGGAGGCGGAACGAGGATTGGAGGATGGAGCGGAGGAAGGTGGGAGCTTGACGTCATCCTGATGGCGAGCCGAAGGACCTCGTTTCCAGCGCATTGCGTCGGACGACCCCAATCCTCAACCCTGAAACCTGATTCCTGGCCTATAATCTAACAAGTAGACAGAAATGCACTATTTCGTTTTTCTCAGGCTCAGTGGCTTTTACGCTCAAGTTCTCGATCGACGGCCAGGCAATCTTCATGCGAAGCCGCTGATCGTTCATCGCGACAAGCGGGTCCTGGACGTCGATGAGGCCGCCCAGACGAGACAGATATACCGCGGAATGCCGCTCGCTGAAGCAAAGGCGATCCTTCACGACGGCGCCTTCGTATCTTGGGAAGAAGAACCTTATCGGCAAGCGCAGGGCGAATGGCTGGACCCGTGCGCGGAGTTCTCCGACGTCATCGAGCCGGATGAGCAGCACTCGGCTTGGATCGATCTCTCCCTCCATCCCAACCCACAGGCGCTGGCGGAGAGTCTGAGGCGAAGAGTCGAAGAGGCGACCGGCCTGCGGGCCACCCTCGGCATCGGCTGGTCCAAGTGGATTGCCAAACTCGCCACGCAACTTGCCAATACCCAATACCCAATACCCGATACCCTGACATTCCTCCATAGTCTGAAGACTCGCCACCTCTCTCCCGTCGATCTCGAGCATCTCGCCAGACTGGAATTCCTCGGCTATGCGACGATCGGCGAGGTCGCGAAGGTGCCGTTCGAGGTTCTTCGCGCGCAGTTCGGAGAAGCCGCGACCCACATCCGCATGTGCGCTCGGGGTGGATATTTCGAGCCGGTCGCAGCCGTCTATCCTCCTAACTCCATCTCAGAACGGGTGCCGTTCGAGGGTTCGGTCGAGGATCTGCCGACGCTCGATTTGGCATTGCGCGATCTCGCCGCTAGCCTCAGCAAGAGGCTAAGCCAGGAAGACAAGCAGGGGAAAGAGTTGGTGGTTACCTTGGAGGTGGATGCCGGGGGGAACCACGAGGGCGACAAGGGCACAACCGCGCACGAAGGGGCGAGTTGCGTCGTGCGACGGAGGAAATTCACCAAGCCGATCCAGAACTATGCGTCGGCTCTGGCGAGCCTTCGATTGCTCCTCACTCCTCCCCCGGAAGAGCCGATTCTCGGCATTCGCGCGCGACTGGAGAATGTAACCGAGGCGAAGCGGATCCAGCGTGAGTTGACCGGCCACACAACGACCGCCGATCGCGAGCGCGGCGCTCTCGCCGCGTTCCAGCATATTCGGACGGTTTTCGGCGACGCCTCGATCGTCACCGGCTGCGATATCGTCGAACCTCGGCGCAAACAGGTTTTGAGGGCCTGGAAAGATGCAACCGGCTGGAGATAATTTTGGAGTGCGGCGACCCGGCGCCGCTTTCGAACTGCGCGACCTGTCGCGCTGCAAAGACGGACAGACATCCGGCGCGCTCGCAGGCTCGCTGGATGAAAGCGGCGCCGGGTCGCCGCACTCCATATTGGCGGTGTGGAGAGAAGCCGGCGAGTGGTGGGCGAACGAGCCTTACCGCGAGGTCCAGCGGTTTATCGACGCACGAGGCATTCGCAGGGAAGAGGAGACCTTGCTTCCCAGCCTCGGCGCCCTCGCCCGCTCCGGGCAAGAGGATTATCAGGAAGACAACACGATCGAAGTCTCCGAACGCGCGCGGAAAATCCGCGACGAAAAGGTCTCCGCCGCCTGCGGCAGCCTCCCGCCAAGCTACTACGAGAATCAGCTATGGCATCGCGCAACCGATCGTTTAACTCCAAATCCCATAACCCAAAGTCCAAAATCCAAAATAATCCCGAGCCGCGAGGCGCGCCGAGACGACTGGGGGATGACGACCGGCTACAGCGGAATCAAAGCTGTCCGGATCGCTAAATCCAACGCGCCACCTTACGTTCCCCTTCACGTCTACAGCGGCTACGCCTTCGGCCGGGGCACGATGCTGGCGGAGGAGATCCCGCTCATCGCGGCCGGCTTGGGTATCAGTGCGTGCGCGATCACCGATCCGATGTCCCTCGTCGGCGCCGTCGAATTCTCCAAAGCCTGCCGCAAGCATGGCCTCAAGCCGATCGTCGGGGCCACCTTCGAGATGCCGGAGGGTGGCGAACTTGTCCTTCTCGCCCGCACCAAGCGCGGCTTCCGCAATCTCTCTCAGCTCATCACGGCCTGCCATCTCGAAGAGCCGCGCCTCTTCCCGCTCTGCTCCTGGGAGCGCCTTGCCCGATTCCGCGAAGATCTGATCTGCCTCACCGGCGGCGACGCCGGGCCGCTCAACCGTCTGCTCGTCCGGCGCGATTTCGCCGCTGCCGAGAGCCTGATTCAGCGCCTTATCGCGATCTACGGTAGGGAGAACGTTTACGTTGAGGTCGAGCACTCTTATCTCCCCTGGCAGATCCCCACCAACCGCCTTCTCATCGAACTGGCGGAGAAGCTCAACCTGCAGCCCTTCGCTGGAGGTCTTGTCACCCACGCCCGACCCGAGGACTTCCCCGTCCAGGACATCCTCACCTGCATCGATACCCTCTGCACGGTCGAGGAGATCGTCGGCCGCAAGCTCCCCCGCGATCCCTCCCAGCCCGAGGCCGCCCGCTATCCCGAGCGGGCGCTGAATGCCGAGCGCTATCTCAAGGCTCCTGAGGAAATGGGACCGCCGGATTTATCCGGCTCCGGATGCCGGATAAATCCGGCGGTCCCGGTTTCCCAGATGATCGCCGACCGCATCGACGACGACGTCCTCCCCGAACGCACCCAGCTTCCCCAGATCTACGACGACGACAACCACGCGTTGCGCGAGATCACGATGATGGGCGCCTATCAGCGCCACGACAAGATCACCAACAAGCTGAGATCCCGCCTCGACTACGAGCTGAAGCGGATCATCGGCCTCGGCTATGCCCGCCATTTCCTCGCCGCTTACGACATGGTGCGCTGGGCCGACGCCCATCAGATCCAGTTCAGCGGTCGTGGCTCCGTCGTCGATTCCGCCGTCGCCTTCTGCCTCGGCTTCTCGCGAATCGACGCCTTGAAGCACAACCTCCACTTCGACCGGTTCCTCCCTGTCGATGGGAGCAAGCGGCCCGACATCGACATCGACTTCGAGGCCCGCCATCGCGACGACGTCCGCGAGTATCTGACCCAAAAATACGGCCGAGACCATGTCGCTACCGTCGCCGCCGTAGGGGCTTACTGCACGCGCGGCATCGTGCGCGAGGTCGGGAAAGCCCTCGGCCTGCCCAACGAGACGATCTGCTTTCTCGCCAAGCGAATCCACGGCGGCGTCCCCGCCCATCAGCTCGAATCGGCTCTCGAACAGCGCCCCGAGTTGAAGGACAGCCATATCCCGAAGGAGCGCTTTCAATGGGTCTTCCGGCTCGCCGAGAAGATGATGGACGTTCCCCGCAACATGCGCGCCCACTCTTCCGGCGTCGTCATCTCCGATCGCCCGATCTGCGAAACCGTCCCCGTCATGGGGTCCGCGTCAGTGCCAGAGATTGACGATTCACGATTGACCATTGACGATTTCCGACAGCCCTCCGGAAATCGTCAATCGTCAATAGTCAATAGTCAATCCCTCCCCAGTCGTCAATCGCTTCGGATCATTCAATGGGATAAGCGCAGCGCCAAATACTTCTTCGATAAGTTCGACGTGCTGTGCCTGCGCGGGCAGGATGTGCTTGCCGGAACCGAGAGCCGGGTGAGGATCAACTCCGCCGACTTCAGCGTCACCCGCATCCCTACCGACGATCCCGAGACCTACCGCGCGATGCGCTCCGGTGAACTGATCGGCATTCCCCAGTCCGCGTCTCCGGCGATGCGCCAAGCCCATATCCGCCTGAAGACTGAGAACCTCCACGACGCAAGTCTCGTCCAGGCCGGCATCCGCCCCGGAGTTGGTGGCGCGGTCAAGCTCAACCAGCTCATCGCGCGGCGCCTCGGCAAGGAGAAATACTCCTTCGAACATCCCGAGTTGGAGAAGATCCTCGGCCACACCTACGGGATCATCGTGTTCCAGGAACAGGTCGACCAATTGCTCCAGACCTTCTGCGGCTTCTCCAGCGGCCAAGCCGAGGACCTGCGCGACTCGATCTACAAGAAGCGGCGCGAGGATTTCACGAAGGAGATCACCGATGAGCTACTGAAGAAGGTCATCGAACGCGGCTTCAGCCGGCCGATTGCGGAAAAAGTCGTCGATTACGTGGTCGGCTTTAAGGGATACGGCTTCGCTGAGGGCCACGCCCTCGCCTTCGCGGAGATCTCGATCCGCTCCATCTACTGCCAGCAGAACTTCCCTTCCGAATACTTCGCGGCCCTCCTCTCCGCCCAACCCGCCGGCTACTACGGCCCCTGCACGATTGTCAACGAGGCCCGGGGCAGAGGCGTGATCATCCTGCCCCCCGATCTCAACCGCAGCGAGGAAGAGTTCACCGTCGAGGATGTCCTCGACCACGGTCTCGTCATCCCCGGCGGCGGCATCCGCATCGCTCTTTCCCAGATCGCGAATCTGTCGAAGCTGACGCGGGAGCGGATCGCCCGTTGGGAGCGCGCGAAGCCCTTCGCGCATTCTCCTGCGGCGAAGCCTCTGCAGGAAATGCATTCGGTCGCTTATCGCCGGGACGGCGGCGCGGCGGTGATGGTGGCGGAAAGTGAATGCCTCGGGTCGCGCTGGTCGGATGAAAACAAAGGCACTCCCCCCACACGCGCCCCGAGGCTGTCGGAACCACTACCCCCTACCCCCCCTCGCCCATGCCTCGGGTCGCGCTGGCAGGGTGAAAACGATGACCCTCCACTCGCACGCGCCACGAGGCTGTCGTTGCCCCATGCCGAGGAGGAGGGGCAAATTCCCAATTCCAAATTCCAAAGCTTCTTCGACTTCGCCGCGAAGATCTGCCCGGAGCGTGACGAACTGGAGCAGCTCATCCTGTGCGGCTTCTTCGACTCCGTCCATCCCAATCGCCGGGCTCTCCTCTGGGCGATCCCGGC
>DATJYD010000543.1:0-2194 GCA_035499755.1 Fimbriimonadaceae bacterium | reverse complement strand
CGGACCGCGAGAACGAGACCCTGGTCCTCTCCCGGATCTACGGCCTGGGCGGAAAGGACTTTAACGGGTCCGACGCCGAGGTCTTCTTCGACGAGGCGCTGCAAGCGGCCGCGCAGCAGAAGGTCTCGATGCCGTTCGCCTATCACGGCGCAGCTCCCGGCTTGCCCGGCAAGACGGCTCGCCAGGGCCTGCCGCCGATCACCACGGAAGAGGTCTCCCAGAATATCGCGAAGGTCACCAAGGACGAATCGAGCGGCCTTCTCAAGGTCGAACTCGAACCGCTTTGGAAGATGACAGGGGTTCCGGGAAGAATCGCTCCCGGACACGGCGCCTGCCCGGGCTGCGGCGCCTTCCCGACCTTCCACCAGATCGACCGCGTTCTCGAAGGCGACGTCGTCGTGCTGTTCCAGACCGGCTGCGCGATGGTCGTCACGACCGGCTATCCGACGACGGCGCACCGAATCAACTATGTGCACAACCTCTTCCAGAACGGGGCCGCGACGCTCTCCGGGTTGGTCGAGATGTACCACGAGCGCGTCCGCCGGGGCGAGTTGCCCGAGACCCGCGAACCCACCTTCGTGATGATCACCGGCGATGGCGGCATGGACATCGGCATGGGCGCGGCCCTCGGCGCCGCCCACCGCAACCATCACATGATGATCCTCGAATACGACAACGAGGGCTACATGAACACCGGCGCTCAGCTTTCGTATTCGACGCCCCTCGGCCACCGGACTTCGACGAGCGAAGTCGGCCAGGCCCGGAAAGGCAAGAAGTACCACCACAAGGATTCGGCGCAGATCTTCGCCGCCTGCCACCTGCCCTACGTCTTCACGGCGAGCGAAGGCTATCCGGAAGACTTGATGCGCAAAGTCGCCAAGGGCCAGTGGTACGCCAAACGCGAAGGCCTCGTCTACGGCAAGATCCTCTCCTTCTGCCCGCTGAACTGGCGCACGACCGACGATGCCGCCCAGCCGGTTCTCCAGGCCGCGGTGGACTCCTGCTTCTTCCCGCTTTACGAGGTGGAGCACGGCCACACGACCCTGACATACGATCCCGACATGGCCGAACGGCGCAAGTCGATGGGCGATTGGCTCGGGATGATGGGCAAGACGAAGCACCTCGTCTCGAAGGCAAACTCCGAAATCCTCGCCGGCATCCAGGAAGAAGTGGATCGGCGCTGGGCTCGCCTCAAGGCGATGAACGACCACCCGCTGCTTTAACTCAGGAATAACTCATGGCTCGAATTCTCGAAACTCGAAGACTCACCCCGGTGACGAAGTTCTTTAAGCTGGACGCTCCGCTGATCGCGGCATCGGCCCAACCCGGACAGTTCGTCATGCTCCGCATTCGCGAAGGCGGGGAGCGTATTCCGATCACGATCGCGGATTACGATCGCGAGGCGGGGACCTTGTCCATCGTCGTCCAGCAGGTCGGCGCCACCACGATGCTGGTGAACGATCTTGAAGCCGGCGACGAAATGCTGGACGTGGTCGGACCTCTTGGCGCCCCGATCGAGCTCCCGGACGGGGCTCACGTCTGCGGCGTCGGCGGAGGCTTTGGCTCGGCCACCCTGCTCTGCCTGATGCGGGAAATGAAGGCCAAGGGCTTCAAGACCACCGCGATCATCGGCGCAAGGACCAAGGACCTATTGATCTTCGCGGACGAGCTGAAGCCGATCTGCGACCACGTCGCGGTCTGCACGGACGACGGTTCCGAAGGTTTCAAGGGCTTCGTCACCCAGAAGCTCGCCCAGTTCATCGAAGGCGAAGGGCCGGGCCGTCCAGACTATGTGGTCGCGATCGGCCCCATGGCGATGATGAAAGCCGTCGCGGAAACCACCCGGGAGCCCAAGGTGAAAACGCTCGTCTCGATGGATCCGCTCATGGTGGACGGAACCGGGATGTGCGGCGGGTGCCGGGTCATGGTGGGCGGCCAGTCCAAGTTCGCCTGCGTCGACGGACCGGCCTTCGACGCCCACGAGGTCGATTTCGAAGTCGCGATGCGCAGGAACAAGGCGTACGTGAACGAAGAGAAGATAGCCGCCGAGCGCGTATGCACGCGGCGGGCGCAAGAGGTCCATTAAATGCCGATCAAACGAGCCGACAAGACACATATGCCCGTCCGCGAAGCGGAAGAGCGAGCCCACGACTTTGTCGAGGTCAACGTAGGCTACACGCCGAGGCACGCCGCG
>DATJYD010000542.1:0-2425 GCA_035499755.1 Fimbriimonadaceae bacterium | reverse complement strand
TATCTGGGAGCCGGAGGAGGATGTCTACTGGGGCGCGGAAAGCGAGTGGCTCGGCGATAAGCGCTACACCGGCGAACGGGACCTGGAAAACCCGTTGGCGGCGGTTCAGATGGGCCTCATCTACGTGAACCCGGAAGGCCCGAACGGCAATCCCGATCCGATCGCGGCGGCTCGGGACATTCGCGAGACCTTCGCCCGAATGGCGATGAACGATGAGGAAACCGTTGCCCTCATCGCGGGCGGCCACTCGTTCGGCAAGACCCATGGCGCGGCGGACCCGGGCAAGTACGTGGCCCGCGAGCCGGCCGGCGCCGAGATCGAGGATCAAGATCTGGGCTGGAGATGCACGTTCGGGACGGGATGCGGTTGCGACACCATCACGAGCGGCCTCGAAGGGGCGTGGACAACGACGCCGACGAAGTGGAGCAACAACTTCTTCGAGAACCTCTTCGGCTACGAATGGGAGCTTACGAGGAGTCCGGCCGGCGCTCAGCAGTGGAAGCCGAAAGGCGGGGCCGGCGCGGGGACGGTGCCCGATGCCCACGATCCCACCAAGAGCCATGCGCCCTTCATGCTGACCACCGACCTTTCCCTGCGCTTCGATCCCGAGTACGAGAAGATCTCGCGGCGCTTCCATGAGAATCCCGAGGAGTTTGCGGATGCCTTCGCTCGCGCCTGGTTCAAGCTGACCCACCGCGACATGGGGCCGATCTCGCGCTACCTCGGTCCGGAAGTGCCTTCCGAGGAGTTGATCTGGCAAGATCCGATTCCCGTCGCGTCGCACACGCTGATCAATGCCGAGGATATCGCGGCCCTCAAGAGCCAGATCCTCGCCTCCGGACTCTCGGTGTCCCAGCTTGTTTCAGCCGCGTGGGCCTCAGCCTCCACGTTCCGCGGTTCGGACAAGCGCGGCGGAGCGAACGGCGCCCGGATTCGTCTGGCGCCGCAGAAGGACTGGGAAGTCAATAACCCGGAGCAACTCGCCACCGTTCTGAAGGTCTTGGAGAGCATCCAGCAGGCCTACAACCGAGACCGGTCCGACGGGAAGCAGGTGTCGATCGCCGACCTGATCGTGCTTGGCGGCTGCGCGGCGGTCGAACGGGCGGCAAAGGAAGCTGGCTGCGATGTACCGGTGCCCTTCACGCCGGGAAGGGCGGATGCCACGCAGGAGCAAACCGACGTCGCCTCGTTCGCGGTGCTCGAGCCCCTGGCGGACGGATTCCGCAACTATAAGCAGCGCAATTGCCCCGGGGGTACGGAGCACTTGTTGGTCGATCGAGCCCAACTGCTGACGCTCAGCGCGCCTGAGATGACCGTGCTGATCGGCGGCCTGAGGGTCCTCGGCGCGAACTACGACGGCTCGAACCACGGGGTCTTCACCGACCGGCCCGGACAGCTCACCAACGACTTCTTCCAGAACCTTCTCGACCCCGTAACGAAGTGGACGCCGGTTTCGGAGCGGCGCGACCTTTTCGAAGGGCGGGATCGCCGCACGGGAGCGGTCAAGTGGACGGGCACGCGCGTCGACCTGATCTTCGGATCGAACTCGGAACTCCGCGCGCTCGCCGAGGTCTACGCGTGCGAGGACGCCCAGGCCAAGTTCGTCGAAGACTTCGTCAAGGCTTGGGCGAAGGTGATGAATCTGGACCGTTTCGACCTCGCCTGAGGGCGCCGGCTTGGGGGGTGACCGGACGGCGCGTTCCCGATTGCGGGGGTACGCCGTCGATCACCCTGCCCCCCTCCATTGGAGTGCGAAGCGGATTCATTCCAGGTCCGCCTAACCTCAGTACGGTTTAGTCTGGGCCGCCGGCCGTCGAATCGGCTCCGCCTCCCAGGCGGTGGATCTCGGTGGATTCGGTGGTTCGGTCTCCTTAAGTAAACAGCATTGCGCCTAACTTAGCGCGTCGACGCCGCCGAGCCGCGAGCAATGCGAATCCCGCGCCGAGAAGGGGGGATGGAAAGAGGCTCGGGAGCGGCGACTCCGATCCGAAGAAGAGGAGGAACTCATAAGCCGCCAATTTATCGCGCGCGAGGGCGCATTCCGGCGTCGCTGCATCGTCTGTTAAGAAACGACGACGCCAGCGATTCCACGGGAATGCGTCGCGCCCTCCCTTGGCGCGGATTATGCGGACTTGCGCGATGGCGGTAAGTAAGGCTTATACTCATCTGATCGACGAATACGGCATGGACTTAACGGACACCGAGGAAACCGGGGGCATGATTGCCGAGCCCCAACCCTTTACCGGCGGCACCAACAATCACTCGCTCGACCATATTCGCTGGGTTGCCCGCCGGTTCGAGATTCCCGGCCCCGTCTCCATCGCTCCCTTTCCCGGACGCGGCAACATCAATCTCCACACCTATTCGGTTGCCGCCGAGGGCCAGGCCCTCCTCCTCCAGAAAGTCAACTCGGACGTGTTCACGA
>DATJYD010000541.1:0-6932 GCA_035499755.1 Fimbriimonadaceae bacterium | reverse complement strand
GCCGCCCTGGACGCGATTGCCAAGGCAGGATGCTATGCCCAGTCCGGAGCAGGCGCCGTGATCATCGATGGCAGGTTCACGACACTTTTCGTTCGAGACGGCCGGCATCACCTTATCATGTCTGCCAGCGAACCGATCACCTCCCAAGGGGCTTGGGTGAAGTCATGGCGAATCATCCGCAGCGAAGCTTCGAGCTTGATCCCAGGACCGTCGAAGCAAATCCCCCGCCCCGACATCGATGGCTGGCTGCACGTCAGGTAGCCAACCCCGAGCAAGCGGACTGGGATTCTCGCACTGAGTTCGTAGCCAAACTCACGCCATGCGCGATGAGCACTGGCTCCGATAGGTTCGAAGGCGTTCTCCCGGGAGAGGCAGCTGCGAGCCTCACGCGGAACCCGCGCTTGGGTTCAGAATCGCCTCCATGAGATGAGAGGTAAAACGGGGGCGTGACAGCGCATGAGTTCGTCGCAAGGCCGGGGCGGTGATCGCGGCCATCGCCCTGTTCGTCGTCGCAGGAGGGCATCCGATGCAGAAAGTCGAATACCTGAGCGACGAGCCGGACCGGCTCGTCCGCATCGAGCAGGGATGGGGGTTGCTCGGCTTCGATGTTTGCGCCCATAGCGCGGAGCAGACTCCGCTGCCGTTGCAGATCGGATCGAAGACCTACGCTAAAGGCCTCGGTAATCACGCTCCGGGCCGGCTCGTCGTCGATCTCGACCACCAGTACACGGCGTTCGACGCGGAAGTCGGCGTCAACAAGCAGCCGGCGCCGGTGGGTTCGGTCATCTTCAGCGCCTACGTCGACGGGGTGAAGCGATTCGAGAGCGGCGTGATGACCCAAGAGTCGCCGGCGAAGCCGGTCCATCTCGCGGTCTCGGGCGCGGACACCCTGACGCTCGTCGCGGAGCCGGCGAGCGGCGACATCTCCTGCGACTGCGCGGACTGGGCGGACGCCCGGCTCATCGTAGCGCCGAACGCCAAGCCGAACGTCCGAGAGGACTTCGATGTGGCAGATTGCGCGCAGGTCTGCACCTGGGACCCGGCTCGGATGGACGGCGCGCGCGCGTCCCGGATCGAGGAGTATCACGCGGCCGACATCTATCTCGACCGGCCGGTCAGGCCGACGGCGGTCTATTCCCTCCCAAATCGGGTGACTAGGGGAATGGGAATGAACGGGGAAGGCTATCGCCTTCCCGAAAGCGGTTGCATCGGCCTCGTGTGGCTCGAACCGCGCCGTCCGACGAAGCTGACCGTCGAGTTCCGTGGCGGGTTGCCGAACGTCGCGGGAGCCCGAGTCGAGGCATGGGTCGGGCCCTACCCGTTCCAAGGAACCTGGAAACCTCTCGCCGGAAGCTTCGGCGAGGAGGGGGGTCGACTGACCTTCGCGATCGATCCGAAGGCGAATCCCGACTTCGTCGGAGGCTTCCGAAAGGTTCGGTGGGTGTTGCCCATGCGCGGAGACGCAACCGGGAGGAACTCCAAGTCTCCGGAACCCCCGGCCCCCAGTCCCCTCCTCCTCCGGCGCACGAGCCATCGCGGCAAGAGAGACGAAGGAGTGGTGGTTACTCAACTGACCGCGACGATTCCCGCGCGGATGAAGCTGGCCAAGCTTCGAATCGAAGCCGTGCCGCGGATGGGTGGAAGCGTGTCGGTCGCGCCGTTCGGATGCGAGATCGAGGGCGGTGCATTCTCATGGCACACAGCCGAAGCGAAGACGTTCACGGTCAGATATCCCGCGGGAGCCGGCTTCGCCGATGGTCCGGGCCAGCCCGCCCTCCGCTTTGGACCCCCGGGCCAAGACCCCAATATCTCAACACCTCGATCCCTGGCGACGCCGAGTGCGTTTTCCGTCCGCCTCGGCGACGTCCTGGCCGGCCGCGGCGTCTATCTCGCCGACCAGGGCCTGTTCATCTCGAAAGCCGGGCAAACGTTAAGGGCGTACAGGAAGTCGATCGCGGGCGAGAAGACCGTTCTCGAGAGAGTCCGGTCGATGCCGGACCAGACTTTCGGCGCGGCGATGGCGAAGACCTACCGGCCAGTTCATTTCGGCGGCCCGACCCTCCTCTCCCTCGGCTCCGACAACTGGAAATGGCTGGTCGAGGCGGACGGCTCGGTCGTCTGGGAGCCGAAGGCGGAGGTCGCGGACCGGCAGATGCCGTTCGAGAACCGGCGCTGCGCGGCGGTCATCCGCTTCAATGGCCGACCGCTGCACCCCGTAGCCGATCCGGTGCTGCCGGCGGGGATGGAGCGCTGGATGCCGGTGGTGTCGTTGGAGGCGGAGCCGTCTCAGGCAAAGGGCTCGCAAAGGACGCAGTGTGGGTTTACGGCATTTGTTGCGCCGGTGGGTGGCAGGGGGCTGTTCGTCGGCCGGATCGATCTGGACGGATCGGGAACGCTCGACCTCAGCTTCCTCGCCGATTGCAATCGCGGCGTTGCCGCGAAGGTAGTTTCGGCGGCCCGCCGAATCGAGGTGATCGACGGCGATCGCCTCATGGCGAGCGTCGAGATGGAGGGTGGGACAAGTCGGATAGGTGGGACCGGTGGGACGCTGCAGGTCTCGGGCGAGGGCTCCGTGACCTTTACGATTCCGGGCTGGGACGCAGCGCGACAAGTCGCGCAGGACGAAGCGCGGACGAGTCCGCGCACTCCATACGAGGGTGACTTCATCCGCTACTGGAAAGCCGTCGGCCAGACGGGAATGCAGATCCAGATCCCCGACAAGCTCCTCAGCGACATTATCGAGACTTCGCGCATCCGTTGCATCGTCGATGCCCGCAACGAGGACGACGAAAAGCGGATTGCGCCGTGGATCGCGGAGATCCACTACGGGCCGCTCGAGAGCGAGGCCAACACCCTTATCCGCGGCATGGCTCTGATGGGCCACCGCGACTACGTCGAGCGGTCCCTCGACTACTTCATCCACCTTTACAACCCGGCCGGATACCTGACCACCGGCTACACCGTGGTGGGAACCGGCTGGCATCTCTGGACCCTCGGCGAGGCCTTCGCCCTCAATCCGGACAGGGCCTGGCTGAAGCGGCACGCGGCGGACGTGGCTCGGGTCTGCCGATGGGTGATCACCCAGAGGCGCAAGACGATGAAGCTGGACGTGCTCGGCCAGAAACCGCCCCAATACGGCCTCGTGCCGCCCGGAGTCATCGCCGACTGGAATGCCTATCAGTACTACTTCTACAGCAACGGGACGTACTGCGCCGGGCTGGAGGCGGCTGGCAAGGCGCTGGAGTCGATCGGCTATCCAGGCGCGGCAGCTTTCGTCAAAGAAGCGGCGGCGTACCGGCAGGACATCGTTCGGGCTTATCGATGGGCTCAGGCGCGGACTCCGGCCGTCGAGCTTCAAGACGGAACCTGGGTCCCGGGCCAGCCATCCCAGATCCACTGCCCGGGCCCCCTCAGCGAGTACTACCCGGGCGACGACGGCTCCCGCTCCTGGTGCTACGACGTCGAAGTCGGGCCGCACAACCTGATCCAGCAGGGCATCCTTTCCCCCGACGGCACGGACTCCAAGGAGATGGCCGATCACCTCGAAGACGACATGTTCTTGAGAGAAGGGTGGGGCGACTACCCGGCCGCGGAAACTCGGAAGGATTGGTTCGACCTCGGCGGATTTGCGAAGGTTCAGCCGTACTACGCGCGGCTCGCCGAGGTCTACGCGATGCGCGACGACGTCAAGCCCTTCATCAGGAGCTACTTCAACGCGATCGCCGCGATGGTCGATCCCGCGAACCTGACCCTTTGGGAGCACTTCGACCACATGGGCGCGCCGGACAAGACTCACGAGACCGGCGTCTTCCTCCAACAGACCCGCTTCCTGTTCGTCAAGGAGCGGGGCCGGGAGCTTTGGCTCGCGCCGATGGTTACGAACAACTGGATGAAGGACGGGATGGTCGTCTCGATCCAGCGGGCCCCGACGTTCTTCGGCGAAGCCGGCTACCGGATCGAGTCGCACGTCGCGAAGGGGCACATCGATGCGGTGGTGACGCCGCCGACGCGGACTCCGCCTTCGGAGATCGTTCTTCGGCTCCGCCATCCGGACGGAAAGCGGATGAAGTCGGTGACGGTGAACGGCAAGCCATGGAGCCGCTTCGATCCGGCCCGGGAGATCGTGATGCTGCCGGCCGATCGGGGCGAACTGAGAGTGCGGGCGAACTACTGACCGGTTTCGGATTCAGCGCGCGCGGTTGATCGGAAGGTCTTCCGGGATTTCGGCGCCCTTCGAGGACCAAGCGCGCTGGTCTTCGGTTGCCCGGCGGAAGTAGGCGTATGCCTCGGCTCCAGCCTCCGCGGTCATACCAACCTCCTGCAAGGCCTGGTCGAAGGCGGCGAGGCAGGCTTCGTCGAGTTCGACGTGGATGCCGTTGCAGGCGTGCATCCTCAGGACTTTCGATTCGTCGCCGTAGCCCGCCGTATAGAGTTCGGGGCCACCGAACGCCTCGGCAAGATAGGCGGCAAGCCGCTCGTCGTGCTTCGGATGAAGATCGTGCTCGAAGGGGTGAGCGGCGACAGGGTCGGCGAGGCAGAGCTCGTGCCAGCGACGGGTCAGGGCGAGTATCCGGTCGAAGCCGCCCAGCCTCTCATAAAGAGATTGAGATGGGTGCATGGTCGGGGTCACTCCCCCTTCTCCCGCTTCACGCAGGCGTAGGCGTTGTGGGCGTGGATCGACTCGAGATTCTCGACCTCGATCTCGTAGCTGGCGATGCGGTCCTCGAGGTCAAAGGCCACGGAAACCTCGCGGACCATGTCCTCGACGAACCGCGGGTTGTCGTAGGCTTGCTCGGTCACGAACTTCTCATCCGGACGCTTGAGCAGCGGGTAGAGCGGCGCGGAGGCGGCGGCTTCGATCAGATCGATCACGCATTCGAGCCAGAGGGTGTCGCCCCTCGGCCGGACGGCGACCCGAACGTAACCGCGCTGGTTGTGGGCGCCGTAGGCGGAAATCTCCTTCGAGCACGGGCAGAGGGTGGTGACCGGGACGATCACATGGATGACGAAGTCTTCCTCTTCCCCGCCGGTCGCGGAAAAGCCGCACTCATAGCCCATCATGGCGACCTTGCCCGTCACCGGCGCCGCCTTCTCACGGAAGTAGGTGAAGCGCACGTCGAGGTGGGATGACTTCGCTCGGAGCTTCTCGCGCAGGCGGGCGAGAATGGCGGGAATCGTCTCCGGGCTGAAGTCGTGGTTGTGCTCGCTCAGGACCTCGAGGAAGCGGCTCATGTGGGTGCCTTTGAACTCCTGAGGAAGGTCGACGGTTAGCGAGAAGTTCCCTACCGTCTGCTGGGTGCCGTTGTTTCTCACCTTGAGCGTGATCGGATAGAGCACCTCGCGCACGCCGACCCGGTCGATGGGGATTCTCCGATAGTCTCGCGAGCTTTGCACATCGGCCAAAGCCGCTCTCGATGCCCTGCCGTTGTCTGCCATGCCGTTGATTCCTACGCGCGGCGCGGCCTCTCAGTCTTGCATGCCTTTGGCTCGAGCTGACCGCGCCAACCTGGTTTTTGGGCCTAGGGGAAGGCCGCGATCCTGTGGAAGCAAACGAGATTATGGCTCTTACCGCTTGTCTACTCGCTGCCGCGACCTGCGCGCCTTCGTCGACCTGGCGCCTCTATGAGCCGAAGGGCAGCGGAATCAAATTCGCGATGCCGGGGACGGTCTATGAGGATTCGAAGCCGGACCCAAGCGGCAGCGGGCGGACCGTGCACCGCTTCCATGCGACCGCCGATGGCGTCGAGTACACGGTTCTCTATGCGGATCTGGCGAAGCAGAGCGTTCCGGCGGTGAAGACGCTGTGGGCGAAGGATCGCAACGGCGATACCGTCAGGCAGATTCTGGAGAACACGCTGAAGGGCTCTCCGGAAGAGGCGGGCACGATCGGCGTCACCCGATTCGGGAATATGAAGGGCTTTCCGACTCTGGCCCAGATCGTCTCCCACGACGACGGCACCGGCTCGAATCTGATGGCAGCCTTTACGCCCATGGGGGTCGTCGCCGCCACCGCCCGTTCACCTAAGACTCCCGAGGCGACGCAGGACGCGTTCCGCTTCATCGACTCGATCGATCTGAGCGCGAGGCGTTGAGGGGATGGGTTTTGGGGTATTGAGGTATTGGGGTATTAGGGTATTGGGGCGTTGGGGTGTTGGGGCGTTGGGAAGACCGCCACGAGTTCCAAGCGGACCTCTAATGCCGCTCCTGCGCCTTCGGTTTCCCGACGTTCAGCGCCTCAGCGCCCAATCAGATCCCGGAGCGTCTTGAGGTCCGCGGCGTGGCCGGAAACCTCGGTTTCTAGAAGCATCGGGACACTCTTGAATCGTCCGTCGTTGACGAGGAAACGAAAGGGCTCGAGCCCGAGCTCGCCTTGGCCGATGTGCTCGTGCCGGTCGATATGGCTGCCGAGGCCCTTCTTGCTGTCGTTGAGGTGGAAGGCTCCCAGGCGGTCGAGGCCGATCAGGTTGTCGAAGTGCTCGAAGACCATGTCGTAGCACTCCCGGTTGCGGATCTCGTATCCGGCGGCGAAGATGTGGCAGGTGTCGAGGCAGACGCCGAGCCGCTCCGGCCGTCCGCAGAGATCGAGGACGGCGGCAAGCTGCTCGAAGGTCGCGCCGAGGGCCGAGCCTGAGCCGGCGGTGGTCTCCATCAGGAGGGTCACGTCCGCCGGCGTATCGGCGAGCAGGCGGGTCGTGGCTTCGGCGACGGTCTTGATCCCATATTCCTCGCCCTGCCCCTTGTGGGCGCCCATGTGGCTAACCACGAAGGGGATGCCGTAGGCGGCGCAACGGGTCATCTCGCCCTCGAGGGCGTCGAACGATTTTTGGGCGATCTCCGGCTCCGGCGCGCAGAGATTGACCAAGTAGCTGTCGTGGCTGACGATCATGGTGAGGCCAGTTTGCCGGCGCGCCTCGTTCAGATCGTCCAGCTTC
>DATJYD010000540.1:0-5451 GCA_035499755.1 Fimbriimonadaceae bacterium | reverse complement strand
GAGGAGGAACCGGAGGAAGTCGTGATGAACGGCTCCCAGCCGACCGCCCAGACGGTTTCGGAGTCTGACGCGGAATCCGAGACGGGTAGCTCCAATCCATCCAGCGGAGCCGGAGACGGCGATTCCGACGAAGCTTCGGGCAGTTCGTCGAGCGGTGGTTCCGGAAGCAGTGGCGACGGCGAGGGCGATTCCGGAGGCAGTTCGAGCGGCGGCGACTCGGGCGGCGACGGCGGTGGGGGCGGAGACGATTAGCGACAAGGTCGTTTTCGGCGTCTCACCGAATCCTAGGGCGAATCGGCGGGACTCCGAAACCACCTTGGAGCGTCAAAAGCGGCAATTAGGCTTCGAAGTTGGGTAGGTTTTCGAAAGTGCGCCTCGGCGGCGAGCCCTTTGTTCGAAGATGATCAGCCGAGCCCATCCTCAGGCGCGCGAGCCTGGGCATTCCGCCCGGGAAAGGATCGAACTCAAAAATGGTTGCCCCGAATAACGAACCGGCTCGTCGGCTTGCCTCCCCATCACTGGAGCAAGATTCCAGCTCGGAATGTCTGCGGCTTGAACGCAGGGCCACGGTTTTGCCGAGCTGGCGGTCCCTGGCACTCGCCGCTGTGCTACTCGGCGTCTCCGGTTTGCCCGCGCTCGGTGGAGGAAACGGGCCGAAGAAGGCGGCTTATCCTCCGAGCAACCCGCGCGGCAACAATCCCGACGACCACAACGCGAAACGCGATCTCTCCAAGGGGAACACGCTTTACGTCGTGCCCTACGCCCACCTCGACACCCAGTGGCGATGGGCCTACCCGCAGTCGATCCGCGAGTTCATCGCCAACACCCTCCACCACAACTTCGACCTGATCGAGAAGTATCCGAACTACACCTTCAACTTCAGCGGTTCCCGGCGCTACGAATTCATGAAGGAGTACTACCCGGACGACTACGCGAAGCTGAAGCAATACGTCAAGGAGGGGCGCTGGTTCCCGTGCGGGTCCTCGGTCGACGAGAACGACGCGAACGTGCCGAGCGGGGAGTCGATCATCCGCCAAGTGCTGTACGGCAACCACTTCTTCCGCCGCAACTTCGGAGTCGCGAGCGAGGAGTACATGCTGCCGGATTGCTTCGGCTTTCCCTATTCGCTCCCGTCGCTCCTCCACTATTGCGGGATCAAAGGCTTCTCGACCCAGAAGCTGACCTGGAACTCCGCGAACGGCATTCCTTTCAAGGTCGGGACCTGGGAGGGGCCGGACGGCAACAGCATCGTGGCCGCGCTCGATCCGGGCGGATACGGCAGCCGGGTCGATGAGGACCTGAGCGAGAACACAAGCTGGCTCGCCCGCATCCAGAACACCGGCAAGCTCTCCGGGGCTTACGTTGACTACAAGTATTACGGCACCGGCGACACCGGCGGGGCGGCGCCCGCCGACTCCGTCGAGTGGGTCGAAAAGAGCATCAAGGGCACCGGCCCGATCACCGTCGTGTCCTCGCACGCGGACGAGATGTTCCGCTCGCTGACGCCTCAGCAGATCAAGGGCTTGCCGCATTACAAGGGCGAACTGCTGCTCGTCGAGCACTCGGCCGGCTCGATCACCTCCGAGGCGATGATGAAGCGCTGGAACCGGAAGAACGAGCTTCTCGCCCAGGGCGCGGAGGAGGCCTCGGTCGCGGCGTCGTGGCTAGGCCGGGCGCCCTATCCTTCCGATCGCCTCTACAACGCCTGGGACCTGGTCCTCGGCTCGCAGATGCACGACATGCTTCCTGGCACTTCGATCCCGAAGGCCTACAACTTCTGCTGGAACGACGAGCTGCTGGCGCAGAACCAGTTCGGCGCGGTCGAGACGGACGGGGTGGGGGCGGTCGCTTCGGCGATGGATACGCGAGGCACGGGCACGCCGATCGTGGTCTACAACCCGCTGTCGGTGGCACGTACCGATGTTGTGGAGGTCACCGTTCCGGCATCGGCGGCAGCCAAGGGGAACTTAGTAAGTGTGGTCGCCCCGGATGGCCGCGAATCCACGGGGCAGGTGGTGAAAAACGACGCCCAAGGCGAGCATATTCTCTTCGTCGCAAGCGTCCCCTCCTGCGGTCTTGCTACCTATCGAGTAAACGTGGACAGGCCTGGCAAAGCTGGCGCGATGATCGGATCGATGAATGGAAACAGCGGGACGGTCTGGTTCGATTCCGAGTCTTTTTTGGGCGCTCTCCACACGAGGGATGGACGTCAGCGTCTCGAAGGCAAGAAGCTCGAGGTGACAATCAACGCCAACGGCGACATCTCATCGATCTACGACAAGGTCAACCGCCGCGAAATCCTGAAGGCCCCGACCCGGCTGGACTTCCAATACGAGAATCCGAGCGCGTTCCCGGCCTGGAACATGGACTGGGACGACGCGAAGAAGCCGCCCTACGACCACGTCCACGGTCCCGCCAAGATCACCATCAAAGAGAATGGGCCGGTGCGGAGCATGATCGAGGTCGAGCGCGAGACCCGCGGTTCCAAGTTCGTGCAGGACATCAGCCTCGACGCGGTCAGCGACGTGGTGCGGGTCGAGAACAAGATCGACTGGCGAACCAAGGAGACCGCGCTCAAGGCCGCCTTTCCCCTGACCACCGGCAACCCGGAGGCGACCTACGACCTCCAGCTTGGCGCGACCAAACGCGGCAACAACCAGCCGCGCAAGTACGAAGTTCCGCAACAGCAGTGGTTCGACCTCACCAAGCCGGACGGCAGCTACGGCGTCGGCATTCTGAACGACTCCAAGTTCGGCTCCGACAAGCCGGACGACGACACCGTTCGCCTCACGATGATCTACACGCCGGGCGTGCGGGGCGGGACGCCCGATCAATCGACCCAGGATATCGGCCGCCACGACATCGTCTTCGAGATCGCGCCTCACAAGGGCGACTGGCGCTCGGCGGGCGTGCCCTGGCAGGCCAAGCGGCTCAACCAGCCGCTCCGCGCCTTCGTCGTTCCGCCTCACAGCGGCCCGCTCGGCAAGAGCTTCTCGCTCTTCACGACCAACACCCAACAGGTCGAAATCCAGGCGATCAAGAAGGCTGAGGACAGCAACGAGATCGTGGTTCGGCTGCGTGAACTGGACGGCCGTGCCGCCAAGAACGTGCGGATCAGTGCCGCCTACGGCATCGCCTCGGCCCGCGAGGTGAACGGCCAGGAGCGGGCGATGGGACCGGCGACGGTCAAGAACGGCGTGCTCGCCACGAGCGTGCCCGGCTTCTCGCTACGAAGCTTCGCAATCAGGCTTCGCCCGGCGCCGCGCGCCGCCGCCACGCTCACCGAGAGCAAGCCGGTCGCCTTGCCCTACGACTTCGACGCAATCTCCTGGCTGAAGAACCCGGGGAACGGCGACTTCGCCCAGGGCCAGGCGCTCTCCGCCGATCAGCTTCCGAGCAGCCTCGTCGTGGACGGGATCGACTTCAAGTTCGGCCCGAAGACGGACGGCGCGAAGAATGCGGTCGCCGCCCATGGACAGACGATCGCCCTCCCGGCCGGATATAAGCGGGTTTATGTGCTCGCGGCGGCCGGCAACGGCGACGACTACGCCAAGTTCAAGGTTGGAAGCCACCCGGCCTACGCCGACGTCGAGTACTGGACCCACTACATCGGCCAGTGGGACAACCGGCTCTGGTCGGCCAAGCAGGATGAGAACTATCAGAACTACGGAACGATGGTCGGCCTCGAGCCCGGCTATGTCAAGAAGGCTGAGGTGGCTTGGTTCTGCGACCACACCCACGTTGTCGACGGCAACACCTACTACCAGTACAGCTACCTGTTCAAGTACGGCTTCGACATCCCTGCCGGAGCCCATACGCTGACTCTGCCGAACGACCCGAACATCAAGATCATGGCGATCACGGTCGCCCGCGACACCCACGACCAGGCGACGCCGGCTCATCCGCTCTCCGATACCCTCGCCGACCACAAGGCCACGGGCGGACCGGAGGTGTCGCCTTCGGGCGGGACCTTTCACGACGCGACCCAGGTGACGATCGAGCCGCCTCTGTACTACCATGGCGGCGGGATTCACTACACGCTCGACGGCTCGACGCCGACCGCTTCCTCGCCGACCTACGTGCAGCCGTTTATGGTGAGCAATCCGACGACGGTCAAAGCGGCGGAGATCGACTCCGCCGGCCACTCGAGCGCGGTGACGGCGGTCAAGCTGGACGTCGACGACACGACCCCGCCTCATGTGGTGTCGGCGGTCGAGATCAAGCCGATTGGGATGGTCCGTCTGACCTTTTCGGAGCCGCTCGATCCGGCGTCGGCGCAGGATGCATCGGATTACAGCCTTGCCGGAGCTTCCGGCACCGCCCAACTCAATCCCGATCGGAGGACGGTGACCCTACGGTTCACCGGCGCAATCGACGGTTCCTCGATCTCGGTTCATGGCGTCAAGGACTGCTCGCAGAGCGGCAACGCGATGGCTCCGACTCAGGTGAACCTGACCGATGGCGGCGCGGTGATCGATCAGGCGAGCTTCGATCCGAGCACGACGAAGCTGCTGCGAGTCGAGAACCTGCCGGTGAAGAAGACGGACTCGTGGACGCTCAACTTCTTCTGCAAGCCTGATGCGAAGCCGGAGGACCGGACGATGATCGCGGGCTTCGGCAATGCGCGCGACGGGGATTCGGGGACCGGGCGCTACTTCTGCGTCTTTCCCGCCGGGATCAACTTTTGGGTCTGCGATCGCGACGTGCGAACAACCGTGCCGATCGACCTGGGTAAGTGGCAGATGCTGACCGCGACCTACGACGGGACGACGATGCGCCTCTACAAGGACGGCGAGCCGATCGCGGAGAAGCAGGTCGCGCTCGTGGACGACGTGTCGCAGGCCCGGGTGATGCCGATCGACGCCTGGGATCACCGCCGCCGCTTCCAGGGCGAAGTGCGCGACTTCTCGGTCTGGGATATCGACCTGCCGCCGGACGTCATCAAGTCTATGTACACGAGTGACAAGGGGTGATGCCGGATGCCTCGGGTCACGCCGGCCGGCGCAGGCTTGGACACTTCACAGCTACGTGCCCCGAGGCTATCAGGCGCCGACCCTAAAGCCTCGGGGCGCGTGGCTCGGGCAGCTGTGGAGGCTCTGGCGATCGGCGCGACCCGAGGCATGCAAGGGGTGATGACTGACGCGGGTCATTCGATTAGCCTTCGTTCCCGGAACCTTCACCCCCCTGCCCCCTCCTCCTCCGGCGCACGAACCATCGCCGCAAGAGGAGGGGGAGTCGTGGTGGCCTTCGTTCTCGCTTTCTTCTTCCTCCTCGCAACGCCGGCGGCGGCGCTCCGGCATCCCGCCAACGTGCCGGTGGCGCGGGCGAAGATCAAGCCGGATGGGACGGTGGATTTTCGGGTGAGGCTGGACATGCTCGCCTACATCCTCCAGACTCCGCCCGAGAACACGCTCGACCCGCCCATGCTCGCTCTCCTCGACGGCTCGCAGG
>DATJYD010000539.1:0-2303 GCA_035499755.1 Fimbriimonadaceae bacterium | reverse complement strand
GAAAAGGTCTGACGCCATGACGACCATCAACCTCGTAGAGATTCTCGTCTATTTGGCGATCATCGTCGCCATCACGCCGATTCTCGGCGGCTACATGAAGCGGGTGTTCTCGGGCGAGAGGACCCTCCTGGACCCCGTCTTGCGGCCGGTCGAGCGCGGCATCTACAGGGTCTGCAGCGTCGACGCGCAGAAGGACCAGGGCTGGATCGAGTGGACCGTGACGATGCTCATCGTCAACGCGGCGTCGCTCTTCGTCCTCTACGGAATGCAGCGCCTCCAGAAGCTCCTTCCCTTCAACCCGAATGGATTCGGGCCGGTCTCCCCCGATTCCTCCTGGAACACGGCGGTCTCCTTCACGACCAACACGAACTGGCAGGGCTACTCCGGCGAGAGCACGATGTCGCACTTCACCCAGATGGCGGGGCTGGCTCTCCACAACTTCCTCTCGGCCGCGACGGGAATCGCGATCGCGGTGGCTGTCATCCGCGGGGTCGCGCGCGAGAAGGCGAAGGGCATCGGGAACTTCTGGTACGACTGCACCCGCGCCATTCTCTGGGTCCTGCTCCCGATCTCGTTTCTTGGCGCGCTCTTTCTCGTCTCGCGGGGCGTGGTGCAGAACTTTCAGGCCGACGTCACGGTCAAGACGGTGGAGGGAGCCGAGCAGAAGATTGCCCAGGGACCGGTCGCGTCTCAGGAAGCCATCAAGGAGCTCGGGACGAACGGGGGCGGATTCTTCAACGCAAACTCGGCCCACCCCTACGAGAACCCGACGCCCGGATCGAACTTCGTCGAGATGCTGCTCATCTTCACGGTCGGCGCCGGACTGACGAATACGCTCGGCCGGATGACGGGTTCCGTCCGGCACGGATGGGCGGTCTTCGCAGCGATGGCGCTGATGTTCCTGGTCGGTGCCTTCGTGGCCGAGATCGCCGAGCAGCGAGGGAACCCGATCCACCAGAAGCTCGGAGTGGCGGCCCTCCCGACGGCCGGAGGCACCGGCGGCAACATGGAGGGCAAAGAAGTCCGCTTCGGGATCGGCGACTCCGCCCTTTTTGCCACCATCACGACGGACGCCTCTTGCGGCGCCATCAACTCCTGGCATGACTCGTTCACCCCGATCGGCGGCCTCGTGCCGCTCGCCAACATCGCCTCGGGAGAAATCATCGTCGGCGGCGTGGGCGCCGGCCTCTACGGCATGTTCCTCTTCATCGTGCTGTCGGTCTTCATCGCTGGCCTCATGGTTGGCCGAACGCCCGAGTACCTGGGCAAGAAGATCGAGGCGCACGAGGTCAAGCTCGCGATGCTGTCGGTGCTCATCTTGACGCTCTGCATCCTGGGCTTCACGGCGGCGTCGTCGGTTCTCCCTGCCGGACTCTCGTCCCTGAACAACAAGGGCCCTCACGGTTTCTCGGAGATCCTCTACGCCTTCGTGTCGGGGGCCGGAAACAACGGCTCGGCGTTCGCCGGACTCAATGCGAATACGCTCTGGTACAACACGACGCTCGGACTCGACATGTTCTTCGGCCGCTTCTTCATGCTGATCCCGATCCTCGGCATCGCCGGCTCGCTCGCATCCAAGACGAAAGTCCCCGAGTCCGCAGGCACCTTTCCGGTGACCGGCCCGCTGTTCACGATTCTGCTCGTCAGCGTCATCCTGATCGTCGGAGCGCTGACCTTCTTCCCCGCCTTCTC
Source organism: Fimbriimonadaceae bacterium (assembly GCA_035499755.1). Taxonomy (GTDB): domain Bacteria; phylum Armatimonadota; class Fimbriimonadia; order Fimbriimonadales; family Fimbriimonadaceae; genus JAEVZK01. The sequence continues at coordinate 611 of DATJYD010000539.1, read as the reverse complement.
GCTCGGCCCGATCGTCGAGCACCTGCTGATGAAGGCCGGGACTCTGCTCTGAGGAGGATGCACGTGGCTCACCCTCGACGGCGCACCGCCCTTTTCGACCGCGCGATCGTCCGCCCTGCGATCGGCGACTCCTTCCGCAAGCTCGATCCGCGCCTGCAGGCGAAGAACCCCGTCATGTTCGTCGTCCTCGTCGGCGCCGTCCTCGTCACAATTCTTCTCGTACGCGACGTGGCGCGCGGCAAGGACGTCCTCTTCAACCTGCAGATCGCGCTCTGGCTCTGGTTCACGCTTCTCTTTGCCAATTTCGCCGAGGCGATGGCGGAGGGACGAGGCAAGGCACAAGCGGCAGCCCTGCGCCGCGGACGCACGGAGACCATCGCGCGTCGGGTCACCCGCAAAGGGGAGGAGCCCGTTCCCGCGACCAGCCTCCGAAAGGGGGACCGGGTCATCGTCGAGGCCGGGCAGATGATTCCGGGAGACGGGACCGTGGTCGAAGGAATCGCCTCGGTCGACGAGTCGGCCATCACGGGCGAGTCGGCTCCCGTCATCCGAGAGGCCGGCGGCGACCGCTCCGCGGTCACCGGCGGCACGCGCGTGCTTTCGGACCGTAT
>DATJYD010000538.1:0-4445 GCA_035499755.1 Fimbriimonadaceae bacterium | reverse complement strand
TTGAGGCGCACCATCAGTCCGGCGTTGGCGGCGCCGATCCAGAAGCAGTCCTGGTGGCGGGCGACGTCCCAAGTCCACTCGTGGCGGGGCGGCCGGAGCCCTCCTTGGCGGTTCAGCCCCATCATGTAGGTCGCGGAAGCCTTGGCGTAGGGGATGTCGAGCCGGATGTCCTCCAAGCTCAAGTCTCGCTCCGCGGTTACCCTTATCGCAATCTGCCCGGAGCCGGTGAAGTCGAGGCGGCCGTTTGTTTCAGTGCGGAAGCCCCCGCCGAGACCCGCCGCGCGCCACGTGGTCTCATAGCCGTCGCCGCCAAAGACGACACTTCCACCCGGGATGCGGCTGGTGGCCGGGCGTCCAAGGGTGCCTGAAGGACGGACGTAGAACCCGAACGGCCGCGCGAGAACGTTCTTTCCCGCCTTCACGATCCGGGTGTTGGAACCTGAGAAGTGGCTGACGATCTGGGCGGGAAGGCCGTCGTCGCCGAGCACGAGATCACGGCCGAGAACGGAGATCGTCCGGCCCCGGACCCGGATCGGCGTGTAGGGCGCGATGACGGTCCGAGCCTCTCCGGCCGTCGAATCCAGCCACCGAAGCCGGGCCAGGCTCTTCGCGTCGGCCGCACCGTGATCGGGGACCGGTTTGCCCGAGACGGCGAGGTCGATCGGAACACCGGCCGCGCTCCGGCCGCCATAGCCGACGGCAACCCGGCCGCGGCACGTTCCGCGAGCCGACGCCGGCACATCGATGCCGCACCAGAGCACCTGGAGAGCGCCTTTCGGCACGGCTAACCGCTTCTCGGACGGCTTGCCGTGGAAATCGATCCCGCCGAGGCTGATGCACCGGCCCGCGAAGCCGCGCGGGAGCGTGAAGCGGGCGGAAAGCGGCCCGGTCTGGCGGAGAGCGTAGACGCCGATTTGGAAGACGAAGAACTCGCCGGGCTTGGCGGTTCCCGTCACGACATTCTGGTTCACCCATTCGGTCCGGAACGGGTCGACCCGACGGATCGGCCGTTCCCGCGTCTCGGTAAAGACGAAGACCGGCCGATTGGCAGCCTTTGCGGCGACCGCGCGAGCCGTGGCGGAATCGAGCGGGCAAGCTGGGGCGGGGGACTGGAGGGCGATGGAGACGGCGAGGGCGGGTAGCACGCTTAGAGTTTAGAGCTTTGCGTGCAGGCGCTGGAGATGCGATCGGTCACTCGTTCTTGGGTTTGGGGAAAGACGGCTTACCACCCCTTGTTCGAGACAGCGATCGGCGACCGAGATGGAGATTCCGAGGGTTCGCCCCGTACGCCTTTCCTAACAATCGAAGGCAGTTCGATGCAATCCAACGGCCTCTAGCCTAGAGTATCGGCGAGAGGTTCAATACGCTGCTGCTCGTAATGCGGTGAGATCCGAGGTCCTTCGCTTCGAACCTCGCACACTAGGTTCTCCGCTCAGGATGACGCGGTGTGCTCGCCAAGGGCCGATGATCCGGGTTAGCGATGAGGTCGAGGCAGCCTCGCGCGGCTTGGGACCCCAGGGCATGGCTGGGTGGTGGGCGACGCCCCGGGGTCTGAGCGATGAGGTCGAGGCAGCCCCGCGCGGCTTGGGACCCCAGGGCATGCTGGGTGGGGGGCGTGGCTGGGCGCCCGCTTAGGTGACCTGGCAACATTGCCGGACCTGCGCGCCTTAACGCCGGCATAAGGGAATTTCGAGGAGCCGCAACGCAATAGGGCGGCTATCATGAAGCATTGGCGATTGTGGCTTGCGGCGGTTGCTTTTGATTGCCCATGCCTTTGGTGAGAGGTAGCAGATGAGTCGACTGATGGAAAGGGGCCTTGGAGTTTTGGCGGCGGCGTCTATCGCCGCGGCGGCGAGCGCCCAGTTCTCCAATCCCAGCTTCGAGAGCGGTTTCAGCGGATGGTCCACGATCGGCGACGCTCAGATCGAGACCTCCTCGATCGGGACGTATCCGACCGACGGCTCGAACCAGGCCCTTCTGGCGACGGCGACGGACGGCACCATCAACACCGACGTCGTCGCGGGCAGCGGAGTCGGCGGATCCGCGCTCGAGAGCTTCCTGCAAGTCGGTTCGGGAACGATCGCCTCGGTCGGTAACGGCAATCCGGTTCTGGGCTCGGCGACGGTCCAAACGGTGGTCCTCTCGGCGGGCCAGACGGTCAAGTTCGATTGGGACTTCCTGACGAACCAGGTCTACAACGACGGCACTGCCGACTCCTATGCCCCACTCGCGAGCAACGACGATTTCGCCTTTCTCACCGTCGCCCCCGTCGGCAACCCGAGCCAAAGCCAGATCTTCAAGCTGGCCGACGTATTCGACGGTTATGTGAGCGACCCCAATGCGCCGGGCGGCTTCGACACCGCGTTCCACATCACGCCGGCCCTCGACCCGTTCATTTCCGAGACACTCTATTCGACCTATTCTTGGACAGCCTCAACCGGCGGCAGCTATGTCATCGGCGTCGGCTCCGTCCATGTCACAGCGGGAGCAGACGACGGAATCAACTCGGCGGTCCTCGCCGACAACTTCCGGGTCGTCCCCGAACCGGCTTCCCTCTGCGCATTCGGCCTCTTGAGCCTGGGCCTGCTCCGCCGGAGGCGTTCGCGATGAGCCCGGCCGAACTGCGGCTCGACGAGGTCACGGCCGCCGATTTCGCTCCTCACATCGGGACCGAATTCCGGGCCGAGGCCACCGTGCTTACCCTCAGCAAGGCGGAAGAGCTTGGCGCGGCCGGGATCGGCAGCCGGGCGCCGTTCATTCTCATTTTCAAGGCTCCGGCGGAAGCGGCGCTCGGCCAGGGGACGTACGCGCTCGACCACGAGGCCCTCGGCCGGCTCGAGATCTTTCTCGTGCCGATCGGCGTCACACCCGACTCCCGAACTTACCAGGCGATCTTCAACTGATCGGAGAATCAACGATGGGAACTCCTTATCTCGGCGAAATCAGGCTCATCTCATTCAACTTCCCGCCCCGAGGATGGGCATTCTGCAACGGCCAGACGATGTCCATCCAGCAGAATCAGGCGCTTTTCGCGCTCCTCGGTACAACCTACGGAGGCAACGGAACGAACACGTTCCAGTTGCCCAATCTGCAAGGCCGGGTGGTGGTGGGGGTCAGCGCTTCTTACCTTCAAGGTCAGGTGGGCGGCCAGGATTCCGTGGCTCTGCTTACTAGCCAAATCCCCGCGCACAACCACGGCGTGAATGTCTCCATGCTGCCCGGGAATTCGAGCAGTCCCGAGAGCCGCGCGCTGGCGAAAGCGCCGCTCGGGCTCGGCAACGTTTACGGGGCTTCCCCCAACGCCAACCTCGGACCCGCGAGCGTCGACACTACGGGCGAGAACCAGCCGCACGAAAACCACCAACCGAGCCTCACGCTCAATTACATCATCGCCCTGCAAGGCATCTTCCCGTCACGCAGCTAAGAAGGAACCCCTACCATGGCAACGCCTTACATTGGAGAGATCAGAGTCGTCCCTTATAATTTCGCGCCGGTCGGCTGGGCGTTCTGCGATGGCAGCGTCATGGCGATCAGCCAGAACGAGGCGCTTTTCGCGCTTATTGGAACGACCTACGGAGGCGATGGTGTACAGACATTCGCCTTGCCCGATTTGCGCGGACGGGTCCCGGTCGGGCAAGGGAACAGCTTTGTGATCGGGCAGCCGTTCGGCGCCGAGAACGTGACGTTGAACACCAACCAATTGCCGGCCCATAACCACCTGTATGGCGCGTCGACCAATCCGGCCACGACGACCGATCCCACGAGCGGATATCCGGCGAAGACCGTTCGCCAGATCTACATCTCGGGGGGGTTCGTGAATGTTCAGATGAATCCCAATATCGTGACCCAGAGCGGAGGCAGCCAGCCTCACCCCAATATTCAGCCCTATACGTGTATTTCGTTCATCATCGCCCTTTTCGGCGTTTTCCCGAGCCAGTCCTAGGAGAACCATGGCAGACAACTACATTGGTGAAATTCGCGTGGTCGCCTTCAACTTCGCGCCGGTCGGCTGGGCTCAATGCGATGGCCAGATCCTTCCGATATCGCAGAACACGGCCCTATTCTCTCTTCTCGGCACCCAGTACGGGGGCAACGGCACGAGCAATTTCGCCTTGCCCGACTTCCAGGGCCGGATCGCGGTCGGTCAGGGCCAGGCGCCGGGTCTTTCCTCGTACGTGCCCGGCCAGGAGGGAGGGAGCGAGACGGTGACTCTTACGACCGCGGAGATGCCCAGCCACAACCACCGGGTAGCAGCCGACCAGAACTTGGCCGATTCTACGGTGTCCGCTCTTGGCGCCCTTGCCGTACCGAACATCGATTCGAGGTTTCAGAATCTGTACCAAGACCAGGAGCCCAATGCAAACGCCGGGCCTCTCAGCACGGTCGGCGGCGGGCAGCCGCACGAGAACCGGCAGCCGTTCCAGGTGAATATGGTGATCATCGCA
>DATJYD010000537.1:0-7629 GCA_035499755.1 Fimbriimonadaceae bacterium | reverse complement strand
GCTCGACCGCCGCTGCCGCCCGAATATCCCACACTCTCTTCTTGGTGATCAGATAAGCCGCGCCGAAAATCGGCGCGAGGATCATGAAAAGCGAGGATCCCCACGCGCACGGCAGATGGAAGAAGATAATCCGCGCCAGATCGCCGTTCTCGAAGATCTCGGCGTTCGGCGCGCGGAACGCGAGATCGATCCCGTAGCCCATCAGCAGGAAGAGCAGAACTAGACCGGCTTTTCTCATGATTTCCAAACCAATGCAAATAGATACGGCCCGATCGCCACGGATACGACACCATAGCAAACAAGACCGACCGCCGCCTGGGTCCCGGCCGTCACGGCGGGATCTCCGAAGGCTACCTTCAGGGCCGCTACCCCGAGAGCGGTCAGGGGAAGAAGCAGCGGCAGTGCGATCGCGGCCGACAAGGCGCCTCGGTTCGCCGCCTGAGCCACGAGGGCGCCGGAGAGCGTGACCCCGCCGCCGAGGGACAAACAGGCGCCGAGAAGCGAGAGCACGAGAACGGGTATCGAGCCGACATGAATCTGGGCGAAGAGGAAGAAGAGCGTCCCGAGAACCACCGCCGTGACCGCGATCAGAATCAGATTGAAGAGCACCTTCCCCCAGAACACCGCGTGAGGCCTCGCCATCAGGCGGAGCAGATCGCCCGTGCCGAGTTCTTCCTCGATCGTGAACGCGCGGGGAAGTGAGATCATGCTTGAGAAGAGGAGGGTGATCCAAAAAAGTCCGGCGCCAACAGTCGGCGTGATCTTTACCGACCACGTTGCAAAGGCGATCGCCACGACCGAGACGATGCCGAACAGCCCGGACGTGATGAGTCCGCTCTTGCTGCGCAGCTCGCTGAGGATCTCCTTCCGGAAGACCGCGCCGACCTCGGAAAGCCAGCTATTCAACGGCTGCGCACTCCAAAAGCCAAAATCCAAGATCCAAAGTCAATTGACGAGCTCCAGCTCCAGCGTCCCTAGGAGCTTCTCCCGCTGATCGTTCGTGGCGAGAACGAGCACGCCCCGCTCCTTCTGTTCGGCGCAGATGCTTTGCACGAGGTCCTTTCCCGCTTCATCCATCCCCGCGCCCGGTTCGTCGAGGATCAAGACCAGAGGATCGGGCTGAATCGCGAGGGCCAGCTTGAGCCGGGCCTTCATGCCGGTCGAGATCTTGGAGGCAGCAAGGTTGGCGGCGTGGGTCAGCCCAATCCGTTCGAGCAACTCGTCGTCTCGCGACGGGCAGCCCCGCAACTCCGAGGCCAGGCGCAGGTGTTCGCGCAGCGTCAGCGAAGGGTAGAGCGACATCTCGAGGGCCGAGAGGGAAAGGCCCGTGCGGGTGTCGGGCACGTCGGCAACCACCTTGCCTTCGGTTGGATGAAGCAGTCCGGCCACCGTCTTCAGCAGAGTCGACTTCCCCACGCCATTGCGCCCCAGCACGATGAGGGCGTCGCCCTTGGCCAGCCGAAAGCTGAGGTTTCGGAACAGCCAACGGTCGCCATACCTCTTTCCGAGACCGCTAACCTCCAGCACGGATGCAATTATAGCGAGGATCGGCCGTGGCTTCGGTCGTGGGTTCTTCGTCAGGAGTTTTCACCCTTGCCCTGCGAAACACTCGCCAACTGCCCAGGCCAGCCTCCCGTGTCAAGAGCACATGCCATAAATCCCGCCAAGCCATGCCCTGGGGTCCCAACGCGCGCGGGACTGTTTCAACCCCGACGCTCAGACCCCGGGGCCCCGCCCGAGGCTCCGAGATGATGGGAATGAGCGCCAACCCCAACGCCCAACGCCGAACGCCCCAACGCCCAACGCTCCTCATGCGAAGCTAGTACTCAGGCGAGTAGCGGCGAGGCGGGATTCCGTTCTTGAAGTCGAGCGTGCTCCCGATACCTCCCGCGTAGATAACCGCGAACTTCGCGGCGTCCCTCGCGAGCGACCTGTCCGGCCCCTTCGTCGCAATCCACATCAAATGGGTCGCCTTCTCGTCCAGATGCATCATCGCTCCGAGCCAGCGCCAATAGGGGTTCAAGTTCGACAGCCGCTCGGCTGCGCAGGCCGCCCGGTAGGCCGCGCGCTGCCGAACGCTTGCGCTTGGATAGCGCTCGACGATCTCCACATAGGCATCCATCGCCTGTGCGAGGCACTCGTGCTCGAGGTGGTGCTCCCGAAGGGCGGCATCGTCCTGAGAGCTCGCCGCGCCCTTGTTCCAAGAGAAGCCGACGCTCTCGGCCCGCATCCCGTGCCAAAGGCGAGGATTGTAAAGCAAAAGGTTGCGGTGGCTGTAATAGTAGTTGCCGATGTTCAGGAGAGCCGCCGCGCGCTTCTCAGCTCCGCGCGCCACCTCTAGACGGTGGTACAGCGTGCCAAGCCGGCCCGCCGTTTCCAGCGGATCCTGGAGCCCGGTCGGTTCGTCGTACTCGTCGTCCGGCGGCAACACATAGGCCTTCCGCTTCCAGGCCGGGACGCGCCGGAACGTCTGCGCCGCTCGCGCGAACCGATGCTCGCGCAGGTAGCGGTAGCCGAGAGCGAATCGGATCTCGTCGCGAGCCCGCTGGTTCGGATGGTCCCGGAGATAGCCGGCGATCTGATTCGGGCTCATCCGCATGTCCAGCATATAGGCCACGTCGTATTCGTAGCCGAGCGCGAAATAGTGATCGAGGGCGTCGCCCAGCCGGCCCGACTTCTCGTCGAGGAGCGCCAGGTTTTCGCGCGCTCCCTGCGCCACGTAGCTGGCGCGATAATCGCGCAGGACCTCGGCATAACGGTCCATGGCCTCCGACCGCCGTCCTTTCTTCTCCGCGATCGAACCGAGCAGGTAAGTGGCGACCGCCCGATCCTGCGAGTCCGACGCGGTTGAGAGAGTCTGACGGGCAAAACGCTCGCAGAATGGATAATGCCGCATCCGGTAAGCCGCCTCCGCGAGACGGCAGTCGATGTGAGGCGCGTACGGCCCGGCGATCCGCGCCTTCGAGCTGAGGATCAGCAGATCCGGGGTCGTGTCCGTTCGATCGACCCGGAAGTCGAGGTAGTTGGCAAGCCCGCGCGGCGATTCGCGCAAGCAGGACCAAAGCTGCTTCGCATCCCGGACCGTGAACTCGTCGAGCAGGTTCTGAAGGCGCGATCCCGCGTAGCCGCGCGTCTCTGGATCGCGCACGACGCCCAACATCAGGCAAAGCGCGAACGCGGCATCGCCATCGTTGCCCAGCGCCTCGTCGCACGAGACCATCGAGTCGAACAGCTTCTCTTTCTGCCCCGCGCTCGTCGTCAGAGGAAGCTGCCGCCAATAAAGGGCCAGGGCTCCCCGAAAGTCCCGCTGCGCGAAGTGAATCCGGGCCAGCCAGCCCAAGGCGCTGCCGAGAAAGCGAGTCTTCGGGTACCGCGAGAGCAGGGCGTGGAGAAGTCTCGATCCTTCCTCGAGATTCTCCCCCGCCGGCTCCGCCCTGTTCGCTGTCTGCCCGAGAAGATCGCGGGCGGCCATCATCAGAGCCGGCTCCGCGCGCGGCGCGGCCGGAAAACGGGTCGCGACAAGCTCCAGCGCCTGGGCTCGAGCCCGTCCGGCGTCCATCTTCATCGCATCGTCGTATTCCAGGTAGGGCTCGAGCCAAGCGGGAACGTGGCTGGGTCCCGTCCCAAAAAGCCGCTGGACGTACGCTTGCAGTCCCTTCCAATCCCTGCGCGCGATTCCTTGCTTAAGGACCTCGATTCTCTCCCGCGTCAAGGAGGGGTCTCCATCCCCACGCGCATTCATGGATCGGAACAGCCGTAGCGCCTGGACATATCGGCCCGCTGCCAAGGCCTTCTCTGCTTGAGCGGTGACGCGAACGCCCACCCCGATCCTTCGGTCAACCGCGTTTTCGTAGTCGTCGCTCGCGCCGGAGTCGAGCAGAAACGTGGTTCCCGGACGCCAAGCCCAACCGTGGTCGAGCTCGAACTCGTCGTCGTAGAGCCGTTCCCGGCGCGGCGGCTCGCCGAAATCCACCTTGCCGCCTTTGAAGTGAACTCCCCGCGCGATCTCATAAACGTGAGCGGCGGCCAGCGAAACGAGGACGGCCGCGCCAAAGACGATGACTTTGAGAGACTTCATTTCAGATCCGCCAACCTCCATTCCGGGGACCTTCCGTCGACGATGTGAAACCCGCCCATTCCATGGGCGCGCCAGGTCACGCGGACAGTCCGGGGACCGTCCGAAGCTAAGTCGATGCCGCCGCTGCGCAATACCTCGCCGGGCTGCGAGTTGAATCGGGTGAGCCGCAGGGCCGTCGCGCGAGCCCTCCCGCACGGGACGAAGCCACCCGCGTCGTCGACGACGCCCATTTCGGCTCTGTCGAAATCGCCCAAGGCATAGTCCTCGACGCCCGGCCGGTCAAAGTCGACGATGACTTGGAGAGCGTCAGGAGACGTCTCGGTCGGCGCGTTCCCCTTGCCCAAGATCGAGATCGTCAGCTCGCGGGGCACGGTCTGCGCGCTTCGACCCCCGATGAGAGCGTACGGCACCGCTCGGGAATGCGCTTCGACCCCGTACTCGAGAGTGGGCGCCTCGTTGCGGATCGCCGCGACGATGGATCGGATCGACAGGCACGTCGTCTCGTCTGGCTCCGGATACCGGTACACGATCATCCCCCGGCAGTTGGCGGGCGCCTTCTCTTCCACGTCCCTCGCTTGCCCGCTCTCGATCTCCAGCGAGGGAAGCAGGTACGCGAGGGTATCGCCGAGCCCTCGTCCCGAGGAATCCGGGTGGATCGCCTTCAAGGCGACGAGATCCTGTCCGACATAACTCGATTCCCTCGCCGCCCTCCCTCTTGCATCGATCGGAGTCGTCGATTCGTAGCGAAGGGACGGGTGCCGCAGAGCGTCCTCGGCGCTGAGCCCGCGATAGACCGCCTCCAGGCGACCCCTCTTGTCGTAAAGCAAGGCGTGGCCGTAGGCGGGGATGCCTGCATAAAAAGCGATGCCCGTGCCATCCAGGCGGCGCAGTCCGGAAGCAAGCTCCGAGGGATCGCTGACCGGCACGATGTCGTCGACGGTGCGGCCGACTCGACCCTCGTAGAACTGAGGCGCAACGAAATCGACCCGCGAAGCGACGTCCGCGAATTGGGGCGACGAAAGCCATGTCGGCAAAGCCGTGATCGAAAACGACCATGTCCCCGAGAAGTCCTTCGCCAGCATCGGCTTCAGCCGCCCGAGCAGTTCGGCATATTTCGGCAGCAGGCGGGTCGGGCAGTCGATGTCGAGTTGGACGCCGGCCGGATGGATTCCGCGCTTGCGCGCGCCGTCGAGGGCGGCGGCTATGCGCGGGGCCATGTCACCCGCCATCCGGTCGACGCCGAAGGCGTCGAAGTGAGTCAACAATCCGGGATCGAAATTGAAGACCGAAACGATCCTGAATCCCTTGTCCCCCGACTGCCACTGCTCGGGAAGCGCGAGGAGAAGGCGCTTGCCATCGGTCGTGAACGTTCCCGTCCGGACGTAAAGGGTGGTGAACCCTGCCGATCTCAGAAGGCGCGCATCTTCGTCGCTCACCGCGAAGGGCGAGTGCCAGTACCAGATTCCGAGATCGAGATCCCCGTGATGGCTGTGCCGGCGGGCGAATAGAAAGACGCCCGCCAGCACGGCGGCAAGCAGCAGCAAGCCACGAAACAGGGAGTTGATGCCGTCACTATAGCGCGGTTTTTCCTAAGTGCGGCATGGGTTCGGTGGAGAATTTGCGGGTCGGCCGGACCCTAGATTCCAAACTCCCCGATCCGCTCCCACTCCTCGAAAATCGCCCAAGCCGTCGCCGGCTCGGCTCCGCCCCCGAACTCGAACTGGGCGATCACCCCGCCGCTCGGGTCGTACAGGTGCCGCGCGACCTTGCGCACCGCCTCGCGACCAACCTCCGGATCGGGCGAGGTGAGGACGTGCTGGCGGTCGATCTCGCCCCAGAATGTCAGCTTGCCCTTCGCCTTCGCCGCGACCTCCGCCAGGTCCATCGCGAAGAGCTGCGAATTCAGCGCATCGACCCCGACCTCGGCGAGATCTCCCATCACGGCCGAGATGCAGCCGTCGGAGTGCATGAAGGCGAGCTTGCCGTGAGCGTGCGCGAGATCGCAGTATTCCTTGTACAGCGGCTTGAAGAGCGCCCGCCAGGATTCGGGATGGATAAGCAGCCGGTCCTGCGCGCCCCAGTCGTCCATGAAGTTGATCGAATCCACGTCGGTCGTGACCCAGAACTCGATCTCGCGGAGATAGAACTCGTGCACCTTGGCGAGGAGCTTGGCGAATCCCACCTCCGGCTCCGCCACGTCCAGGAGGGCGTTCTCGCTCCCCCGCAGGAACTGGCACCGCTCCCACGGTCTCGGGCAACAGCCGGAGGTGATGAAGCGATCGCTCTTTCCGCAAGCCTCGTTCACCCGGTCCCGAGCCCGTGCCGCATTCAGGGGCAGGATCTCATAGGGAGGCTCCCAGGCGTCGAGCAACGACCAATCCGCGATCAGCGGCGATTTCACCTCGCCGTGCACGCCGTCCTGCACGTTGACGAATAGGCATCCCCACTCGTCGGTGAACTCGCCGATCTCGTATTGGGAACCGTGGCGCAGGGGCGACGGCTCGTAGACGTCCGGCGTGCCCCCGAAGTCGGTCGGAAACCGCTCGCGCATCGCGCGCAGCTCCTCCGGGTACCGCTTCTCCGCCCAGGGCAGGGTCCACAGGTCGCGGGGAATGCGCTCCGGACCCTTGAAGGTCACGCAGTCGCGGACAAGATCGCGAGACGACGCAGGCATCGTCGCCAAGTTACCTGCGCCTCCGCGGCTCGTCTGTCGTCAGTTCGCATGACCGGGACGGGCCGACGGGGTAGACGGGGACACCGGCTGTTCGCGAGTAGAGCCTAGGTGGCAGCGCCCTAAGCACCGGATTTGCCCCACGGGAGGCGATTGATGGCAAGATGAGATGATGGGGTCGGAAGGAGTTCGTCGCTCGATTTCGCATGGGGAACGCAGGGACCCCTTGGATCGGGTTAAGAGGCTTGTACTCGTTGCCCTCTTCTCGGATGAGGACCTGACGGACCTTCTCGTTCTCAAAGGCGGGAATGCCCTGGACATAGCCTACGGAATCGCCCTCCGGTCCTCGCTGGATATCGACTTCTCTCTTCCGGGTGAGTTTATACTTCCGCTTCCCCAAATACGATCGAAGCTCGAAGCGTGTCTCACGTCGACATTCGCTCATCACGACCTGACGGTGTTCGACGTGACGCTCGAAGCCCGGCCAAAGCAGGTCAAGGGCGAGCTTGCGAAGTTCTGGGGCGGCTATCGGGCACACTTCAAGGTCATCGAGCATTCGAAGTATGCGACGCTGTCGGGCAACGTCGATGAGCTTCGAAAACATGCCATGATGCTGGGCCCCAACGGGAGGTTCCAGATTGAGTTCAGTCGCCACGAGTACTGCGCGGAGAAGGAGATCGTGAATGTGGACGGCACCCACATCTCCGTCTACACGCCTGAGATGCTCGTAGCCGAGAAGCTTAGGGCGATCTGCCAGCAGATGTCCGAATATGCCCGCGTAGTGAAGTCGCACCCAACCTCTCGGGCCCGAGACTTTGTTGACATCGTGAACCTGATCGATGCCTTCTCGATCGATATGACGTTGCCGGCTCCAAGAGCT
>DATJYD010000536.1:0-2272 GCA_035499755.1 Fimbriimonadaceae bacterium | reverse complement strand
TCGTGGACCGTTCAGGCTGCTCAGCGCCTCCTTCCCCCCACCCTCGACGGTCGCGCCTTGGAGTTGCTGGAGGCTCTTTACGACAAGTCGCTGATCCAGTTGGCGGAAGGAGGCGATGGTGTCCCGAGGAGCTTTCTCCTCGAGTCGATCCGGGAGTTCGCTCTTCGGGAGCTGCTGCAAACGGATGCCGGCGACGCCGTCTCTCGGTACCTGTCTTGGTACATCGAGTTCTTCGTCCAGATGCAACGCGAGTGGATCGAGGGCGATCCCACGGCTGGAGCCAAGCTCGACGACGAGATCCACAACGCCAACCAGGGAGTCGAGTGGGCTGCCCGGCTCAAGGCGCCGGGACGTGGCCTCGAACTGGCGGGGCTCCTCTGGGATCATTGGAGGCGGCGCGGCATGTATTCAGAGGGTCGCCGGCTTCATAGAGCCCTGCTGTCCAGCCCGGACCTCACCCGTGAAGAACGTGCGCAGGGGCTGAGCCGGCTCGGAGTTCTCGCTTGGTACCAGAACGATCTCAATGAAGCCCAGCAGTGCACGGAAGCCAGTTTGCGGCTCTACGAGCAGGAGGGCAATCGTCTCAAGATAACGACTTCTCTGAACAACCTCGGCCTGATTTCCATCGATCGGGGCTCTCTCGAACTAGGCAGGTCCTATCTGCAGCGGGCGCTCGATGGCTTCACGGCGACGCAAGACGATCATAACCGCCTGTCCGTTCTCGTCAACTTGGGAATGCTGGAGCTCGACTCGGGCAATTTCGCCGAGGCCGAAGAGCGTCTAAAACACGCGTTGAGCCTGGCTGAATCCGCCCGAGACGATGCGACCATGGCCATCCTCTTCTGCAACATGGCCGAGTGCTTCATCCTCCAACAGCGGCGCCGGGAAGCGGCCGCGTGGCTGCGCAAGGCCGTGCTCGCCAGCAAGGCGGACGCCGTCGACCTCCTGGCGCTCGAGAACTTGTTCCTGGTTGCAGCCGCGCTCTTCGCCCAAGAGAATCGCCCGGAAGAAGCCCTGTTCGCCTTCGCATCTCATGAGGAACTGAGAGCCGAAGGGGAATTACCGATCACGGGGCGCACCAAGCGCCTTTACGATTCCGTGGAACCGCTTTTGGTCCGAGCCGATGCGGAAAAGCTGCGACAGGGCCCGCTCGGGAACGAAGAACCTTCTCGGAACTGCCGGCTAGAAGCAGTCCTGTCGGCCCTCGATGCCTACCGCGACGCAATCCCCTGTTGATTTCCTCCGCGGAGAGTTGTACGATTGAGCGCCGGCAAGGCGTTCTAGATCGGGCACCGTGGAGCCTTCACCCCTACGTGTCGACGACGGAAGCGCCACCAGGCTACTGGAGGAGAAAATGGGTAATACAACTAAGTTCCCGGAGGCGGTCGCATCGCATCCCGGCCAAACGCACCCGACCAGTCCGGGGTACATCCCAATCGTGTGTTGTCTGGACCCGTCGACGGTAGTGCAGAATGGCGGGGTGGTTCGATATTGGGTCGTGATCGCCAACGCAGGTGGTTCCGGCACTCTGCATGTGGTTCCGGACGCGAGCCACTTCGACACCGCCCCCTTCGACACGAATGGCGGTCAGACGTTGGTGACGTTCACGGCAACTCTTAAGAACCCGATTCCGGACCAGAACGCGTCGGTCACCGTATCGGCCAATGGCGTGGCCATAACGAGCCAAAGTGCGATGTAGCCTCAATGGAGAACGATAGGCCGGGCCCGCGGCGCGGCTAGATTCCGTAGCTGGGCTTCTTCAGCCAGGCTTTCGGCACTGGCTTGAGGCCGCAGACGACCGCGTTGAATTCGGGGCTCTTGATCACGGCCGTCGAGACGAGCACCTTCACGGTTCCGTGCTCGGTCTTCAGCCGCACGGTCTGCAGGTTCGGCTGCTGAACGCGGTTCTTGTGCGGCGCCTTGTACTTCCAGCCCTGAGAGTGCTGGTTTCGAATATGCTTCGCGTTGTTTCCCTTCTTGCCGCTGACCTGACAGACTCTCGCCATAATGCTCACCGTCCCGGCCGTCCGAGACACGGTCACAAATGATACTCGGTTCGCGCTCCATACCGCAACAGGCACGACTTCCCCGCTTCCCCGCCAACACCTCGACTCCCCAAGCCCGCGCCGCCGTGCCCATAATCGGGCATGCCGCTCCGCGTTCTCGATCATCCTCTTTCTGCCCATTTAATCGCCGGGCTGCGAAACAGAGAGACGCCACCGGACCGCTTCCGCAATCTGACGAGGGTCCTGACGACGCTCCTCGTCGTCGA
>DATJYD010000535.1:0-2329 GCA_035499755.1 Fimbriimonadaceae bacterium | reverse complement strand
TCGTGGCCGGCACCGGTGCGAGACGCTCGTCACTTCGGAATCATGAGCCGGGCATATCGCCTCGGTTCAGAAGAGAGGTGAAATGAAATCTTTATCCGTATTCGTAGGTTCCGCCGCGGCGGTTTTGTTGCGACCTGTTTCGTCTCTGCGCACGCGAACCGTGGCAAGCGGGCGCGGACGGCCTGTTCCTCTCATCGCTGTGCTATTCGTCGCCGCGCTGGTCTCGACGGTGTTGCCCTCGACGCTCAATCGCGCGCAGGACCGGCCCGCTGCGGCGTCCTCGGTGACGACTCCATCGGCGGGGGCTGCAGGACAAGCCAGCACTCCGGAAGAGGAGCGGGCGTATCGCACATCCATGGAAGAGGCCGACCAGAAGATCGCGGCTGAGGTCGAGGCGCATTCGGAGCTGATGAAGAACCTCGAGTACCTCTCGACCGAGATCGGGCCGCGTCTGACCGGGTCCCCCCAGATGCAGAAGGCGAGTGATTGGACACTGGAGCGATTCAAAGCTTACGGCATCGATGCGCATCTTGAGACCGACAACGTGGCGCACGCCTGGTATCGGGGCGAAGACACGGCGGAGATCGAGAGCCCCATAAAGCATGTGATCGGCGTGCGCTCGATGGGCTGGAGCAAGGCGACCGACGGCGAGATTACCGGACCGGTCTATTTTCTCGGCGACGACCCGCAGGCCGACGTTGACCGGCTGAAGGACAAGCTCAAGGGCGCCATCGTCTGCCTCGGACCGCCCGCCACCCTTGCGACCGGCGAAGCCGACAATGCTTACGACGCCGTTATCCCGCCCCCACAAGGCGTGCCCTCGAACGCCGGACCGGGAGGATTCCGGGCGCGAATGCGCGTCATGCCGCAACTGGCCAACGCCGGGGTCGCGGCGATCCTGCGCGACAGCGGCAAGCCGAATAGCCTCTTCAATATGGGTGGCGCGGGGCCAGCCTATCAGCCGTCGGTACTGCCTATGGCCTTCGCCACCCACGAGGACTACAGCCTGCTCCATAGGCTCTCCGAGGCCGGGCCGCTTTCACTGAAGATCAATCTCAAAGGAACCTTCAGTTCGGGGCCGGAGCCAGCCTCGATCACGGTGGCGGAGATCAAGGGGACCCGCATGCCGGACCAGCGGGTGATCATCGGCGGCCACCTGGATTCGTGGGACCTCGGGCAGGGATCGCTCGACAACGGCACCGGCGCCATGGCGACGCTGGAGGCTGCGCGCGCCCTGAAAGCGTTGGGATGGCAGCCCAAGCGCACCATTACGTTCATCCTTTTTACCGGCGAGGAAGAGGGCGGCATCGGCGTGCGCAAGTTCCTTAAAGACCACGAGTCGGAGATTCCCAAGATCGACGCGGTCCTGATTCACGACACGGGTACCGGGCGCGTGTTCAGCATCGCGCTGGAAAATCTGTGGGAGACAGCGCCGCTGTTCATGAGGATATATGAGCCGCTCGAAGAAGTGTTCGAGATGAGGCCGCCCGAGGCGCGCTACTACGGCGGCTCAGACCATGTAGCCTTTCTGAACGCCGGCGTGCCCGCTTACTTCGGCGTCCAACTGCCGGCGGGCTATCGCGAAGCCCACCATAGCCAAGCGGACACGTTTGACAAGGTATTACCCGATCAGATCAACGAGGGCGCCGCGCTGCTGGCTGCCTGGGCGTGGAATACGTCTGAACTCCCGGAGTCATTACCTCATCATGGACCCCAGCAGGTCCGAGGACCGCACTAATTATTCCGCTTTGGTAACAGACTTGTTTTGGTGACCCGAGTCACAGACGGCCGCTCGAAAGTTCTGTTATCTCTCGTAAGCCGCCGTGGCTCACCGGCTACTCAGCCACGGTAAAGTAGGAGTCTTCGACGAGGATTGCGTGGACTTCGCGCGGGCCGTGCACGCCGCGAATCAGAATCTGCTCGATGTCCGCCGTGCGACTCGTGCCGGTGATCAAGACGATCGAGCGGCCGTCGAGCGCTGATCCGCCGGCGGATGGCTTGAGGCCTTGCAGCACTTCTTCGAGCGTCTCGACGATCTGGCTGCGCAGGTAGAAGGCGATGTGGACCGGCGGTGCAAGGGACGAGAGCTGAGCGCCTTCGGTCGCGCTCGACACGACCAGCGATCCACTCTCGGCCAGCGCGAAGTCAACGCCCGTAATTCCGGCGGCTGCCGAGAAGCAGCGATCGCGGTAGGCTGGAGAGTGGGCGCCGTCGGGTGAAGAGGGATCCCAGGTCCAGAACGGAATCCCGAGGTCGCCCAGGACCGACGCCAACCCGAGCCGGCCGAGCAGTGGATTGCGGGAAAGGACGACGCCGTTCTCGCGATCGC
>DATJYD010000534.1:0-3011 GCA_035499755.1 Fimbriimonadaceae bacterium | reverse complement strand
TTGCCGGTCCCAGCGAAATACACACTGAGCGATTTCGTACAGCGGCCAACAGGGCATTTGCCTACCTTCAAATTCGCGTCAGGCGACACCTTCACGATCGAGACATCGCCTGAAGGCGCACCCATTGCAAGCTGTACCTGTCTTATTGATCTGCAGACTACCGACGCACCTTGGTGGCAGCGGAGTATCGACGCCGTCAAGGTGCGCTTGGGTATCCAGTGACCTTTCCGGAACTGCCGCAAAGGACCTGAGGCGTCCCCACCAAGGGTTCTATCGCCTTTCTCAAAGAGCTGGACCGAGAAACTTCCCCGCTGAACTGAAGCTTCACGTCGTCCTCGCCAAGATGCTTGCCGAGCAAAAGCGCTTCGTCCGCTGCTTCGTTCCAACCCAGTGGTCTTGGCTGAGCCCGGTCGAAGCGTTCTTTGCCGACCTCACGAGGAAGGCAATCTGTAGGGCGCACGGGACTTGGTCACCACACTCGCGGATTCAATCCACGAGTGCCAACGGGTACACAAGCTGTATGCCAGCCGCTCGGGTGGCCGGCGTCGGCCGAGTCGACGCTTAGATAAGCTCAAGGAAAGCCGCGAGGTTCACGACTCAGAACACTGCCCCCTGGGCCCGAGGCGATGTTACTTGTTTCGCCACAGGTTGCGGCGCTCGTCCCGCATCCTCTGCCAGAGATCCGTCCACCGAGTGTCAAGTTCGACGATCTGGTTCGGCAGCTCGAGGCGCAGATCGGAGGCGGCATTCGACGCATCCTGGGAGTAGGCATCCAGCGCGGCGTCAGCCCCTCGCCCCAACAGCTCAGCGCAGATCGCCTGGGCGACGATCGCATCCTGATAGGCGCCGAGGAGGTCCTGGAGATCCTTGAGCGAAGCAATGAAGCGCTTTCCCGCCTTTCCATAGAGCGAAGAGAAGCAGTCGGCCGTGTAGCGGAGGCGCTTCGCTCGCTTGCGTAGCGTGTGGATGGCCGCCGGTTCGGAGTTCTCATCGATCGCCCGCGATGCGCGCCGAGCCGCGCGGTAGGCGAGGGCGACGATGTCGGGAGCGACGATGGCGACGGGCGCGGTGGCAAGGGCGAGATTGTCGTGGACGGCGACCGCGATCCGGCATCGCAGCGCCTCCGCCAGGTTCGCGTAGCGCGCCGAGTCGAGATCGGCGCGAAGCTGAGCGAGCCGAGTGGTCCTTAGCTCGCCGAGGATCGTCCGCGCAGCCGGAATCTTCTCTGCGAGCACATCGATGTCTCGGACTTCGCCGAGGGAGACCGCGATCCACTGGAGTTCCGGCTCCAACTCCCGCACGGGCTGAGCAAGAACGGGATCGAAGGCCCGGAAGCAGGATCGGAGGCGGCGCGCGTTGACCCGCATCTGATGGATCGCTTCGGGGTCTTCGCCGCCGTACGCCGCCGCCCGGAAACTCTCGAATTTGCCGCGCAGTTCGTCCAGCAGATCGTAGGCCGCGTCGCCAATCGGGCTCATGCCGTTCATCGCAAGCACCAGCATAGCCCCCGGCGGCGCAGCCACTTACTCGAGCTTCGTGGTTACTCCCGCGCGCGTCATCTGGAGCATGCGGGTCTTGATGAAGGCTTTGACCTCGCGGCGCTCTCCCGTTATGCTGCCGGAAACCACCATATTGTCGTCATCCCGGACGACCATGCCTGTTCCCATGTCCACGCGCAAAGTGCCGTCTCGGCTGATCGTAAAGGTGAAGGGCGAAGGCGTCTGCCCGGCCGGCGAACTCGGAGCCGCTCCACTCGGCGCATTCGCAGCAAGGTCGCCGAACAGCGAGCTGAAGAGCGAAAGCTTCACCACCATCTTGTAATCGATCACCGCCATCTTGAGAAATCCCTGTTCCTCCGCGCCTTTGACGACGAAGCTCACCGTCGGAGGTTCGCTGAGCTTGGCGTCGAAGCCGATCATCCCGAGGAGGGCCGACCAGTCCATATCCGTGGACCAATGCCAGCCTTCGGCGATGGGATTCGTGGGAAAGACCACTCCCTGCAGCCCGGCGTTGATCTGGTGCTCCGCCTTCCGCATGGCCTCCGCCTCGGAGCTGCCGATCAGGCCCTCAACCCGGTGGACGATCGCGAACTCGTCGCAGGTCGTCTCGATCTTGACCCCCTTGAGCTTGTCCGATCGTTGGCCGGCTTCGAAAGGCGTATCTTCGGAGTCCTGGATATCCTTCACCGTGTCGTCGACCCGAACGAGGCCGCCATCGACGGACGCGATATCCGTCTGGATGATTTCCGTCTCGGTGTTCTTCCCCATCGTCGTCTCCTCACGGTAGAGATACGAATCGCCCTTGGGAGGATGGAAGCGCAACTCGACCTTGCCGCCGCCCGGCGAGAAGGCAACCTGCTTGATGGTGGGGACGGAATTGCAGCCGGCAAGCGCCTGCGCGGCCACGGCGAGACACGCGACGCCGCGTGCCTTTGCCCTGCGATCGGTCATTCTTCTGGTCAACCTCTCCGGGTGGCCGTTGGGCTGGCCCCATCCAGGCTACGGGCGGAGGCACGGAGGGGTTGCGGAGCGCCGTCTTCCCAGCGAGATATGCCCGATCTCGCGCCCCGCGGCCTTTGTCAGACCGCCTGTGTGCAAACGGCGCGTTCTGGGTCGAATCGCGCCAGGATCGGCTTGGCGTTTTTCCCCCAATTGGCGGTTTCGAGATCTGGGACAGTGGCAAGGCAGTCAAACAAGCCGATGCTTGGCAATTTGTTCCCAGGCTAAGGAGAGATATGGACATTCACAACTTTTTGCAGAAGGAAGTGCAGAAGCTGCACGACACGGAAAACCAGCTTGCCGAGGGGCTCTCGTTCCTCGCCAACCATGCGCAGAACAACGATCTCCGGTCCGCCCTCCTCGAGCATCGAGAGGAAACGATCGAGCACGCTCGGCGCCTGGAGCAGGTATGCCAGATGATGGGTTGCTCGCCCACCGGCGAAACCGATTCCGTAACGAGAGCGCTCGTCGCGGACGCCCAGAAGATGTTCGAGAACGCGCCGATGTCGGCGA
>DATJYD010000533.1:0-4196 GCA_035499755.1 Fimbriimonadaceae bacterium | reverse complement strand
GAGCTCTGGCGGTTTCGCGAGCTTCTCTTCAGCATGGTTCAGCGCGATCTGAAGATCCGCTATAAGAACTCCTTTCTGGGCTTCCTCTGGTCGCTCCTGAATCCGCTCATCACCGTCGCGACGATGACGGTGGTCTTCCAGCTGATCCTCGACAACCACACGCCGAACCTCGGCGCCTATATCTTTGCGGCCTATCTGCCTTACATGTTCTTCCAGCTTTGCCTGCTGGATTCCTCGCAGTCCATTCTCCTGAACATCCAACTGATCAAGAAGATCTACTTCCCGAGGGAGATCCTCCCCCTGGCCGGCGCGATCAGCAACTTCATCCATTTCCTGCTGGGCATTCTCGTTCTGTTCGCGTTCCTGATCGTCGTCTACATCTTCTTTCCCGGCGCGGGAGGCGTGCGGGTGTGGCCGTTCCACTCGGGGATCGTCATCTTGCCCCTCCTGCTCTTCATGAGCTTCAGTCTCGCGACGGGGTTCTCGCTCCTGATCAGCGCGGCCAACACCTTCTATGAGGATGTGAAGTACATCGTGGCCGTCCTTCTCTACCTGATGTTCTTCCTTTGCCCCATCATGTACTTCAGCGAGAAGGTCTACTATTCCCTATTCAATTCGACCCATCCCTGGTTCTATCGGCTGTACAATCTGAACCCGATCGCGGCCCTCTGCACGGCCTATCGCAAGGCTCTCTTGGATCCCCAGCCGGTCCAAGTTGGCAACCTGTCGGACGCAAGCGGCCATCTCGTGCTCGACGCCAAAGGGCAGCCCATCCCGCTGATGAAGGACGCGATCGGCATGGACTGGAAGTACGTGGCGATCGCCTTCCTCTTTTCCGTCGCCATTCTCCTCATCGGCTACCACGTGTTCAACCGCCTGAAATGGAGGTTCGTGGAAAGGCCGTGAGCGATCCCACCATCGAGATCCGCGATCTGCGCAAGCAGTTCCGGCTCAGCCATACCGGCTCGATCAAAACCGCTCTCCTATGGTGGCGGAAACGCCAGATCGAGCATCTCGAAGTCCTGCGCGGAATCGATCTCGAAGTGCGGCCCGGCGAGTGTGTCGCCGTGATCGGCCGCAATGGCGCCGGCAAGAGCACGATGCTGTCTCTACTCGCCCGAGTCTATAGGCCGACCTCCGGCTCCGTGATCGTTCATGGCCGCATCGCTCCGCTCCTCGAACTCGGCGCGGGCTTTCACCCCGATCTGACCGGCATCGAGAACATCTTCTTCAACGGAATCATCCTCGGCCTGACGCGACAGGAAATCCGCAAGCGAATGGACGAAATCGTCGCCTTCTCCGAGTTGGAGCACCACATCGACGCTCCGGTGAGAACTTATTCCAGCGGGATGCTCGCGCGACTCGGCTTCAGCATCGCCATGCACGTCGATGCCGACGTTCTTCTCGTCGACGAGGTGCTCGCGGTCGGCGATTTCGAGTTCGAACGGAAGTGCTTCGCGAAGATCGATAAGTTCAAAGCCGATGGCGGCACGATCCTCTTCGTCTCCCACGAAATGCCGGACGTGCGCCGGGTGGCGACCCGATGCGTCTGGCTGAGCAAGGGCGTCATCCGGGAGGAAGGCAGCCCCGAGACGATCATCCCGCTCTACGAGGCGGGCGATCTGGCCCCCGGAGTGGCGCCGTAAGCACCCGCAGCCACAGCAAGGGCAGGGGCCGGGCCGACTTCTTGAACGGCGCGATGAAGCAGTAGGCGATCAGCCTCAGCAGCGCTCCAAGGCGGTCGAGCTTCCAGCATATGGCGCAGGCGAGCGGGCCGCGGTGGATCGCGAAGAAAAGCTCCTTGCCCCGGTTGTATCTCGCCACTCCGAGCCATCTCGACATCCCCGGGCTGCTCGAACCCAACTCGTGGGTGAAGACCGCGCCCGGGAGGTAAAGGATACGCCCGTGCTTCCGCAGCCGAAGGCACAGATCGGTGTCCTCGCAATACAGGAAGAACCGTTCGTCAAACCGCTCCACGGGGCGGACCATCAGGCACGCCCCCATCACCTGGTTCACCTCGAAGACGCGGGTAGCATCGAGACGGGCAGCAAAGTCTTCCGAACTGAGTTCGTCGAGCTGCTTCTGGGTGACGTACCCCTTTTCCAGTAAGAACCGCACGATCTCCGGGCTTCGGCGCATGACTTCCTCTCGTGTCAAAGTCGGCACGGGCGAACGGTAGGGGATCTCTCGCTCCGAGCCCTCCCTTTCGAGGATGAGTTGCGTTCGCCAGTAGCGATGCCTTCCGGCAAGTCTCTCCAGGGAGGTCTGCTCCAGGAAAACCGCAGGGAGAGTCAGCCGCCCGGCTACGCTCTCTTGGAGGCTGCCATCCGGATTGACGAGTTTCCCGCCTGCCGCGACGACCCCGGGGTCTTCAAAGACGCCCGCCAGGAAGCTAATGGCGCGGGGCCAGGCATAGCAGTCGCTGTTGAGGAAGAGCACGAGATCCCGGCTCGCGAGTTCCATCCCCTGGTTGTTCGCGGGGCCGAAGCCGACGTTGCCGCTGTTCTCGATCAGTTTGACGGCGGGAAACTCAGTCCGGACCATCTCCGCCGACCCATCGTCGGAGCCGTTGTCGACCACGATCACCTCGTGTTCAGGCTCTATGCAGCCCAGGCAGCGGCGCAGCTTCTCCCTCGTGTTGAAGCTGACGATCACGACGCTCACTTGGGATCGGGCCATGACTCAATGGTGCCTGATGCTTGATACCAGAAGCCATGGACCGCTCGCACATGCCATCGAACGGAGTTGTGCCGACTCGGCCCAAGCCGCCGTAGGAAACCATCGGCGGTGACGCAGCGAATCAACGGAATCGAAGTCAGACTCGAACGCAATGCGGCCGGCTTCGACGTCTATCACGGAGATGCCAGCCTTGGATCGGTCAGGAAAGTCGAACGGGTGGGCGAGATCATGTGGCAGGCGGAAGGGAGCAAGCGTTTCCGGACGATGATGACGCAAGCGGTCGAGGAGTTGCTCGTCCGCGCGGAGTTGATCGACGGCTTCGGCTGGTAAGGCGACGGCCCGAAGAAAGGCGGCCGTTCGGCTACGTCTCGGGTTCCTGCGTTGACGCGAGGTGTGGGTGAGGGCGGTCTGTCATCCCGCATACTGCGCTACCAGGCCCGCGCGTACTGCGGCGGGACGGGAATCTGGGCTCCGAGTTCCTTCGCCGCCCGGCGCGGCCAATACGGGTCGCGCAGCAACTCGCGGGCAAGCACGATCAGATCGGCTTTACCCTCCTCCAGAATCGCCTCTGCCTGCCGAGGCTCAGTGATCAACCCCACCGCCGCCGTCGCAATCCCCGCATCCCGACGGACCGCTTCCGCGAAAGGCACCTGATATCCCGGCCCGAGTTCGATCTTTTGCCAGGGCACGGTCCCGCCCGAGGAGCAGTCGATCGCTTCGATGCCCAGCCTCTTGCACTCCTTCGCGAAGGCGATGGACTGCTGAACGTCCCATCCGCCTTCCGCCCAATCGGTGCACGAGATCCGCACGAGAATCGGCAGTTCGGCCGGCCAGGCTTCGCGAACGATCGAGACGATCTCGAGCGGGAAACGCATGCGGTTCTCCAGGGTGCCGCCGTACTCATCCGTTCGCTGGTTCACGAGAGGCGACAGAAACTGCCCCATCAGATAGCCGTGAGCCGCGTGCACCTCGATGACCTTGAAGCCCGCACGCTGCGATCGCACCGTCCCTTCGCGAAAGGCCGCCCGAACTCGCTCGAGGCCGGATTCGTCCAATGCCACCGGCGTCTGCCAGCCATCCGCGAATGCGGTCGGCGAAGACGACCAGATCGGCGACCAGCCGCCATGCTCTGGGCCGGCCGGCCCGATACCGCTCCAGGGCGATCCGGTGCTCGCTTTACGCCCCGCATGGGCGAGTTGAATCCCGGGAACGCTGCCCTGCGCCTCGACGAAGGCGGCGATTAGCGCCCAAGCGGCTTCTTGCTCGTCGTTGTAGATTCCCGTATCTTCCGGCGAAATCCGCCCGTCCGCCTCGACCGCGGTCGCTTCGGTGAAGACGAGCGCCGCGCCCCCGACCGCCCGGCTCCCGAGGTGAACGAAGTGCCAGTCGTTCGGTACGCCGTCCACCGCGCTGTATTCGCACATCGGCGAGACGACGATCCGGTTCTTCAAAGTGATGGATCGCAGAGTGTAGGGTTCGAACAGTTGAGGCATCGTCTGCGTTCTACGTGATGCACG
>DATJYD010000532.1:0-2312 GCA_035499755.1 Fimbriimonadaceae bacterium | reverse complement strand
GAGCGGAACGATGGGCAATCAGATTGCCCTCGCCTGTCACTGCCGGCGGGGCGACGCGATCCTCGTCGAGGAAGAGGCCCACATTCTCTACTATGAAGTCGGCGCTCCCGCGATCCTCGCCGGCGTCGTGAGCTGGACGCTTCCCTCCCGGCTTGGAGTCATGGATCCGGAAGTCATCGAACGCCGGATCGTGCGCCAGACGCTGCACACGCCGGGAACCGTGCTCTTATGCCTTGAGAACACCCACAACCGGGCGGGCGGCACGGTGATTCCCCTGGACATGATGGCCAGGTACCGCGAGCTTGCCTCCCGTAACGGCATCGCCATCCACCTCGACGGCGCGCGGGTATTCAATGCCGCCGCTGCCCTCGGCGTGCCCGTGAACGAGATCACGAAGCACGTGGACAGTGTGAATTTCTGTTTGAGCAAGGGGCTTCGATCGCCGGTCGGATCCCTTCTTTGCGGTCCGGAGCCGTTCATCGAAGAAGCTCGCCACTGGCGAAAACGGCTCGGCGGCGGCATGCGCCAGGCCGGCATTCTCGCCGCATGTGGCTTGGTGAGCCTGACTAAAATGGTCGATCGGCTCGCCGAAGATCACGCCCGGGCGAAGAAACTTGCGGAGAGCATCAACGGACTGCCCGGAGTGCGGGTCGACCTCGCGACCGTCCAGACCAACATGGTGGTCGCCGAATTCGACGAGCCCGCCGCCGCTTGGCAGGAGAAGCTGCGGGAAAAGGGCATCCTCGCCCTTCCGACGGCGTCGAACCGGATGCGCTTCGTCCTTCATGCCGACGTCGACGATGCAAAGGTCGACCGTGCGATCGCCGCGATCGCATCCGTCGCGGCAGGCGCAGCCTAGCCCCCTCCGTAGCGGCAGGGCTTGCCCTGCGCAGCTGCCGCCACTGATGCAGGCGGATCTGAAACTCCGTCCCAAAGCGCCCCAACACCAAACGCCGTTTCATCTCCGGTTGAGAGCCTTCTCATGAGAGCTAGCTAAGCTCGGAGACTGCTACGTGGAGTCAGCCCCGTGCCGGGGGCTTTCAGCCCCCGCTCGGGCGGAGCCCGAGGATCTCGACCTTCGGATTTCGCGGCGACTGAAAGTCGCCGGCACCGGCTTTGGCGCCTCTCAGATGGGCTCCGCCCAACAGCCTCCTTCCCCTCCCACCGGCGTGCATCTGAAGCATCGGCCCACCCAAAGAGGGTAACCCGCACCCGGGAAAAAGTCCCGCCGCAAATCCGGTGGCACCGAATTGCTGTACATTAGGGTTGGATACAGATCCCAGGAGATCCTATCGGCGATGTCACAAACCACCAAAGTCGTTCTCGGGCTGATTGGGCTGCTCATTGCGGCCTACGTAGTTCTTCAACTGGTCGGCTTCGTTGTCGGCATCGTTAAGCTTTTGCTTCCGATCGCCGTTCTCGGGGGTATCGGCTATGGGATCTACTATCTCGTGAGCCGCAACAACGCCCTTCCCGGCGGCCGCCGATATCTGCCGTAGAAAGCAGGCCCTGCCGCTCCGATTTCGCGCCCAGGGCGCCGAGTCGACTTTCGCCCGTCTAAACTGAGGGAATGCTCCCGCTTGTTTGTTGCGTGTTCGCCTTCCAGTCGGCTACGGATCTGGTGACCCGCGACGAGTACGGCGTTCCCCACATCAAAACTCCAACCGTCGAGCAGGCATGGTACGAGGCGGGCTACGAGACGGCTCGCGACCGCCTCTGGCAGATGGAACAGAGCCGCAGGCTCGCGCGCGGGACGATGTCAGAGGTGTTCGGCCCGAACTACGTCGCCTCCGACACGGAAGTCCTGAAGACGGGCTATACCGACGCCGAGCTGCAGCAGCAATTCGACGGTCTGTCCGCAGTCACGAGAGCCGCTTTCGAGGCATACGCCCGGGGCGTGACTGATTTCGAGAAAGCGGGTGACCTACCCGTAGGGTACGAGAAATTCGGATTCAAACCTGAGCCCTGGACCCCTCTCGACTCGGTGGCGATCTCGGTCCACCTGTTTCAGGTCTTCGGCCGGGGTGGCGCGGGGGAGATCCGGAACATGGCCCTGCTCGATTACCTCCAAGGGCGGAAGCAGACGAAGGACCGGTATCTCGACATCTTCGACGATTTCGCCTGGCAAAACGACCCGGCTGCCACCTGCACGATCCCGACCGGCGACGATCCACTCGCGAAAGACCATCCCGTCTTCCCTGCTTTCGATCGCGCCACCACCCTCAAGCATCTCGCAATGCTGCCGAAGCTCAGCCTGTTCGAACTGCTCCCCGGGCTGCGCCTCTCGACCGGCGAGGACTCGAAGAAGATCG
>DATJYD010000531.1:0-5683 GCA_035499755.1 Fimbriimonadaceae bacterium | reverse complement strand
CGTTGAGGCCGACGTTGACCACGCCATGCTCGACGAGGCCATCCGGCAGCACGATCACAACCTCGACGTGCTTGCCATGGGCCAGGCGATCACCTATCGGGACGATGCGCCCTGGCCGCCTGGCGTAAGCCTGGACGCCTTCAGCCCTTTTACCCATGCTTCCGAAATCGGCGCGTCGGGCGCCCCTATCTGCTTCGTCGAAGGATGGCTCGACGCGAGCTTGCCTGAAGCTGCCCTGAGCGCGTTCGATACCCTCAAGAATCCTGTACGTGTGATCATCGGACCGTGGGGTCATGGCAGCTTAACGAGCGGAGACCCGTCGGGACATTCCAGGCGCACCGCAGTCAATCCCGACGATGAGTTGCTTCGCTTCTTTGACTGCTCTCTTAAGGATACCGGCTGCCAACCATCGCCTCGGCGGTCGATCACCTATTACACGCTTGGGGCGAACCGATGGAACACTACCGAGGCCTGGCCTCCGCCAGGGGTCCGTCCGCTGACCTTCTATCTTCGTCGCGATCAGCGCCTCAACAACGGGCAGCCGGACGAAGGCGAGGGGAGCGACCGCTATCGCGTAGACCTGACCGCTGCGACGGGCTACACCTCGCGGTGGGATCTCGGGTTGGATATTGCCTATCCCGATCGGCACCGCGCCGACAGAAAATTGCTCTGCTACACGTCGCGCCCGCTGGAGAGGGACATCGAGGTGACCGGAGCGCCCGAAATCAATCTGTTCTTGAGGTCGACGGCGCCCGACGGAGAGTTCTTTGTTTATCTCGAGGACGTGGATCCCAAGGGCCGGGTGTCTTACGTCACCGAAGGCGAGTTGCGCGCGCTTCACCGCGCCATCGGTTCCGATCCGCCTTATTCCCGAGCCGGTCCCTACCACTCATTTAGACGCAGGGACCGGCTGCCGCTGGTCCCTGGCGAGATTTCGCGACTCGACTTTGCCCTGATTGCGACTTCTTACTTGTTCAAGAGAGGGCACGCCATTCGAGTGGCTCTGGCTGGAGTCGACCGCGACCACTTTGTCGTCCTGCCAGGCCCGCCTCCCGATTGGACCGTATATCATGACGCCGTTCACCCGTCGTCTCTGAGGTTGCCCGTGCGGGGAGGGCCATGAGTGCTCATCCCGTATCTTTCCTTCGGAAGGCATTCTGATCCGCGATTCCGTTATTGCGGCGCTTGCGCGACGGGAAAGCGATAGATGTCCACACTGATGGGAGCAACCGAGAGCGCCGGCGGGACGTCACCGATTTCGATCTCTTTCACCTCGACCTGTGGCTCCTGGCCGACGCGGTTGGCGGCGTCAGGGTCTTTTCCCGTCATTTGCCAAAGCGTCGATTTTCCCGCCAGCCGGACGCCAGTCACTTTCAGATCGAAGGACTGGACCGCTTCGGTCGCATTGACGACGGCAAGCGTCAGGAACTTCCAATCGGCGCTCAGCGCGGCCACCACGTCGAGCGGATATGTCGGGCTGCCGGAGTTTGTGCGTGGCTGATCGCCCTCCACGGGATGTTTCGGCGGGGGCTGAGGCGAATTCCCTGACACGGCGACCGGCAGGAACCCCGAGCCCATGTGATCGCCATACAGTTTGAACAAGAGCCCGTTGGTATTCAGCACCGCGGCGGTCTCGTTGTAATCCAGCGTGGAGACGCCCATCGTGAACGCTGACATCCGCAGGAAATCGGTGTGCCGGATCATCTCGTTGAAGACCATGGCGTAGGCCAGGGCAAGCTTGAGGTTCTGGGGCGTGCCCGTGTAAGCATACTCGTCGATCGAAAGGAAGATCTTCTTGTCGTTCATGGCGGGAACCCGCTGCTGATACTCCTGCCACGCCTCGGCCTTCAAACGCACGCGGTTGGAGGGATGGCGCATCCACTCGAGCACAGTTTCGTTGGCGGGGATATAGCCGGTCTCTATACCCGGCTTCGGCGTGTCGGTCTTTGCGTGCTCGAGGTCGAAACGGAAGCCAGCGCGCGCATACCAATGCTCGGTCAGGCCATCGAAGAATCCCCACGAGTGCGCGAGCAGGCCGCCCGTCCAGTCGGCGTCAGATCCGAATTGAGCCTGGAGGTTGTCGAGATGCATGGCGCGCGTAATGCCTGTGATGGTCATCTCGTCGGGCATTGCCCCGGAGGCGAGAAGAGTGATCGACGGATCCGCCTTGCGCATGGCGCGCGCGAATTCATTGTGCTTGAGAACGTAGTACTTCAGATCGGTGCGGCCGAGTTGCCACGTGCCGTAGGGCTCATTGCCGATGTCCCAAAACTTGACGTGGTAAGGCTCGGGATGGCCGTTGCGGGCGCGCATGGACCCGAGACGCGTGCTGGCCGGCCCGTTCAGGTACTCAACCTCTTCCGCCGCCGAGTGCGCGTCGCCGAAGCCCGCATTGACCGTGATATACGGCTCAACGCCGATGAGTTGGCAAAGAGTCATGAATTCGTCCATCCCCACGTCGTTCGACTGCACGGCGTGCCAGGCGTAGTCGAAATCGGGCGGCCGCTGGTCCCGGTCGCCCACGGAGTCATACCAGTTGAAGTTGGAGATGAAGTTGCCGCCGGGCAGCCGCCAGAAGCCGGAATGGAGCTCGTGCAGGAGCGCGATGGTATCAGGCCGAAAGCCCTGGATGTTGTCAGCCGGCATGAACGAGACCGTGCCGACATGGAAGCTTCCCGAGCCCGTGCCAGTGATTTCGAAGGCTCCGTCGCTTGTGTCGGCCTTGGCTGTGAAGCTGAGCGGGAACGTGTGATATGCGCCCGGCAACGCGGAAATGACCACGATCTGACGGTCGTGCGCGCCTCCACCCCAAATCAGCGTGACCTGCACCTTGGATCCGGCAGAGCCCCGAAGAATGATGTGGCCGGTATACCGCTTGCCCTTAACGAGGGCGAGGCCGGATTGCCGGATGCCGTGTGGAATGGCGGGATCAAGCTCGATACGGGGGCTTTGTTCGCCGACGAACGGGTGGTCTTTGTCCATCACGACAATTTCGTCGGGACCGACAGGCCGCCATTGTCGAGGCAGAAATCTACGCGGGGGCGCGTTGGCCGCAGCAGCAGGCTCCTTGGAGGAAATCGGGTAGTAGAACTTGCGGTCGTCGAGCATCTCGGACCAGAGGCTGCGGTAGATGAGCGAGCCAAGGTGCTCGATGAACATGCCGTATTCGTACTTGCTGATGGGTTGGCTGACTTTGGTTGTGTCGATGGCGGCGACAATCGGATTGGGAGATGACGGCGCCGCCGTCTGAGCGTTCGCGACAGCAAACCGCAGGCACTAACATCAGGCTCAGTTTCACCCAACCCACCGTTCGCATATGATTCGCTCCCCGTGGGGCCGTCGCTCACCTTTTTTTCAGGCTCACGGCAAGGCCTCCACCCTCCCTGTAGAAGATTGTCTCCAGGTTCCGGTCGGTCGTCACGGCCTTGACGTAGTCCGGAACCATGTCGACGTTGTGCGCCAGGATCAGTCCTCCTGGCCGAACGAGTGGCGCAAGCTTGTCAAGATAATCCACGTACCCGGATTTGTCGGCATCAATGAACACGACGTCGAGGGGCGCCCTCAATCTGTCAATCTGCTTGTGGGCATCTCCTTCGACCACTGTCACCATCTTCTCCGCGCCGGCCCTTTCGAAGTTCTCACGAGCGGTTTTTGCTCGACCATGATCAATCTCGAACGTCGTCAAATGACCTCCCGTGCTCCGCAAAGCGAGACAAAACCACAGGCCTGAATACCCGGTCGAGGTGCCGATCTCGACCACGCTCTGCGCGTCGACCGCCTCGGTCAGAAGCCGCAGCGCCTTTCCGTCCGCTTCCGGAACGCTGAGGTAGGTTCCGCCCGACTTCGTCATCGTTTCGAGCACGGCCAGGATCTTCTCCTCGGCTTGGTTGCGAGCGAGGGAGGAGCTCCCAGGCGAGCCCGCCCCTGAGCGCTGAAAGGCGCTCATCGAGAGTGTGCCCCAGAAGACGACGAAAGCCAGAATGCATTTCCTCATGTTTAGCCCTGTTCCTGATTAAGACGCGTTCGGCAATTTCATCGTTCGGGACATGTCAACACCTTCGGGCCCTATCGCACTGCGGTCGAAACTCTCAGCGATTGCGCGCGGCCGCCACCTCTGACGGCATAACGGGCAGATTCAAGCGCGAGGGACGCTGCCGGTCGTGGTACACGGTGTTTACCGCCGTCACCTCGTGGGTTCGGTGGCCAGGGCGTTCCCCGGTGTTCGGATTGACATCAAAGAAAGGAAAATTGCTGCTCGAGATGTCGACCCTGATGCAATGGCCTTTGGGGAAGCGGTTCGCTGTTCCAATAAGATCAATGGTCACCTTGCGGATCTCGCCGGGCTCCAACAGTCTCGGTGACGCGACGTCATCCCCTGAGCTGACCCGGATGATGCGGTCAACCAGATTCATCGCGTAGCCCCAGGGATAAT
Source organism: Fimbriimonadaceae bacterium (assembly GCA_035499755.1). Taxonomy (GTDB): domain Bacteria; phylum Armatimonadota; class Fimbriimonadia; order Fimbriimonadales; family Fimbriimonadaceae; genus JAEVZK01. The sequence continues at coordinate 1,251 of DATJYD010000531.1, read as the reverse complement.
CGCGGTTCGGCGGAGCAAGGTCGACGAGCTTAGCGGTGAAGTCAGTATCCCTGGCGGAGGAGGAGATCCAAAGTTCGACGGTCACCGGTCCGGCGACCACAACGTCCGAGGCGAGAGGCGGAGTCTGAAACACCAGAACGTCACGGCGCGACGACAGAGGAAGTTCGTTCTCACACCCGAAAATCTTCAGAGTGCAACGCTGGTCGCGAGGACCATCGGGCGAAAACTCCTTGCCGGAATCGATTTGCCCGCCGATGGTCGGCACCGGATGTTGCGGATCGAACGAAAACGCGCTCGGAGCTTCGTCGCCGGGCGTCTGCTCATCGAGACTGCCGTCCCCATGCAGGTAGTAAGAGCGAGCCGACGCCTCTGGAGGAGGCCAGGCTGTTGTGGTGAGCCAGCGGCCGCCGTCGTTCATGAAGCCCTTGCCGGTACGCATGCCGTTGCCGCCGCCCATGATGAACAGCCGAACGGGCGGCTCCTCCAACACCCCGGTGTCCTCGCCCTTCAGTACCTGATCTAACCAGCGTTGCTGCTCGGCGACCAGGTCGACTGCGGCGGTCGGTCCGAAGTCCACGTCGCCCGAAGCCCGCGGTCCAATTCCATGTACCCAGGGACCGATCAGCAGTTTCGTGGGAGACTTGTGCCGGGAGGCGAGGCCCACGTAGTTGTGCAAGGTGCCCCGCTCAAACAGATCGTACCAGCCGCTCAGGAAGTAGATTGGAATATCCGGATATTTGTCGTACGCGATTTCGAAGTCGAACCCATTCTGCCTCCAGTAGCTGTCGTAATACGGATGTTCAACAAAGTCCTGGAACCATCGCTGATTGACCGGGGAGAGAAGAAGTGGCGAGGCATTGGGACGGTAGGGGTAAGACTGCAACCAACCTCCCAACTGCTCGTGCATCGCCTGCAGTGTGGCCGTTCTCAGGCCCGGATCTTTCTCGACCTCCTGGCTGGTCGAGGCCAAGATTAACGGATACACGAGGTTGTGCAGGAGGGTGAACGCACCGCCCCGGTAGGCACCGTCGTCGAAATAGTTGGAGGTCCCAACCATGACAAACATGGCGGCCAGATGAGGGGGCTTGAGCACCGCCAGCGCGTTTTGAGCCTGTGCCAGGTAAGACCCGCCATAGGTTCCGACTTTGCCGTTGGACCACGGTTGTGCTGCCGCCCATTCCACGGTGTCGTAGCCATCCCGGCCCTCATTGACGTCGATATAGAACGTGCCTTCCGACTTGTAGCGGCCTC